>JAUXGE010000013.1 GCA_030622435.1 Planctomycetota bacterium | reverse complement strand
TGGTCAACTGATGTTAACGCAACGCAACGAGGCGTTGATTGGCAAATGAGAATCGAAGACGCGAGGTGCAAACTGAAGTCCGTGTACCCGAACATTAAGCTGTGACAAAGCACTAGCAGCTTGTTGAACAATGTAGCGTCGCCCCTCGTGGGTGACGACGAAACCGGCATCACGCCACCCACGAGGGGTGGCGCTACACTGGGGCGACCGGAAACGACTTCTTCAACAGGCTGTTGGGGGACGCGACGTCGCAGAGGCCGATGTCAATGATCCAGTCCGGTGGTCCAACGGGAGGCTGAGCGGATGAGTGGAATCGAGATCGTGCGTGGTGACATCACTGCGCAGGAAGTGGACGCGATTGTGAACGCGGCCAACGAGTCACTCCTGGGCGGAGGCGGCGTGGACGGGGCCATCCATCGGTCAGCCGGACCGGATCTTCTCGAGGAGTGTCGCGGGCTTGGCGGCTGCCCGACCGGACAAGCCAGAATCACTCATGGCCACAGGCTCCCAGCCAAGTACATCATTCACACGGTCGGGCCTATTTGGCGGGGTGGAGGAGCGGGCGAACCCGAATTTCTTGCCTCATGTTACCGGTCGTCGCTGACACTCGCCCGTGATCGCGGCTGCGAGACGGTGGCCTTTCCGGCCATCAGTTGTGGTGCCTACGGCTACCCTTTACGCAAGGCGGCGGAGCTGTCGCTGGCGACGGTCCGAGAAGAGCTTGACGAACACGGCCTTCCGGCGCTTGTGCGCTGGGTGATGTTCGATGAGGAGGCCTATCGGACGTGGGTCGAGGTTCAGGCATCCTCCACCTCATAAAGTCCGTTTTTGCGGCAATCAGGACCACACGCCGCCCCCTTTGCCGGCTAGTCTGACTCGCGCTTGACAGGGATTCTGGTGATCCCAAGAATGGGTTAGTGTAGAAGGCTTCGACGGGTGCTAGAATAGTCCCTGTGGAGGGGTGCGCCCGGTACCGCTCGGGCGGTCTCGCGCCTTCACCGCGTGTATTCCACCTTGCCTGTCCATCGGCATGGGCTCCGCCGAGCCCGGCCTGAAGGATGATAGGGTGTTCTTGCCGACGCGAGTCGGGAACTCGGCGTCGGATGACTTAGATGAAGGGTGAACCTCTCATGATGTTAGTGCACGCAGTTTCAGCCGGATCCAGGTGGCTGGGTCGCTTTGTCGTTGGTGCGGTTCTGTTGACCGCTCTGGCGGGTGAGGCGGCCGCGGAGGATCACTACTACGTGCTGCGCGACGGCCGGAAGGTGCCGTTGACAAAGTCCGCGACCGAACTCGGTGTCGTTTTCCGCTCCCACGACGATGTCGAAGCGGCCCGGCAGCGGATCGAGACCGCAGGCTATGGGGTTGTCGTGGACATCGAGGAGGCCCCGAACGCCCGCGTGAAGATCCTGCGTGTGGGCACCTCGGGTGATTTGACTACGTGCATTCCCTGCGTCGAGGAGGCGGTCGAGGAGGTTCAGCCGGTCTTCAGGTTCACGGGGTTGACCAGCCCCGTGGTTTCGACAGGCACGATCGTCTTGAGGCTGCGGCCCGACGTAACCTCGGGTCAGCGCCAAGCCCTGTGGCAAGAGTACGGGATCGGACGCACAGAGGACTATGCGGGACTTCCGAACACCTACCTCGTGCGTCCTGGGACTGCCGGGGCTGACGAGGTCCTGCTCGCCGAGAGGCTGGCGGATGATTCACGGACGCTCTGGGCCAATCCGGATTTCCGGATGGCGGCGCAGCCCGCCCAGATCACACCGTCGGACGAGTACTTCAGCTACCAGTGGCACCTTCACAATACCGGGGAAACCGGGGTGGCGGACGCCGACATCGACGCGCTGGAGGCGTGGGAGATTGCCAACGGGCATGGCGTCCTGTTCGGCATGTATGACGATTGTTGCGACGTGGATCACGAGGATCTTCGGGGCAGCTACATCGGCGTCGGCCAGGACATCGCCTGGTACTACGCGGACGATCCCCTTTCTGCGATGGACGATCCCCGTCCGAAACGCTACTGGGACGCTCATGGAACGGCAGTGATGGGGCTCGCCGTCGCTACGGGCAACGCCGTTGGTGTGCGTGGTGTGGCTCATGGCGCACGGTTTACCGCCAGCCGCGGTCTCCTTGAATATACTTCCACCTCGGATACTGCAAGCGCATACGACTTTGCACGCCAGCAAGGGGTCGATGTCCACATCAACAGTTGGGGATACATTGGCGGATTCCCGAACCCACCGGTCGTCGAAGAGGCCATCGACAGGGCGTTTCGCGAGGGGCGAGATCTGGACGGTCCCGGTGGCGATGATCCTCTCGGGATGGTCATTCTCTTTTCTACCGGGAACGCGAACGTGGAAAACGTTGCGGGGTTCGAGCTTTCGTCGTTACCGCAGGTGATCGGGGTAGGCGCCAGCACGGACAGTGACACTCGATCCAGTTTCAGCAGTTATGGTCCGGACATGGAGTTCATTGCCCCAGGTGCGGGTGCGGGCAGCGCGGGGATCGCGACCACCGACAACGAGGACGGTAACGAGTACTGGGCTGACGGCTACAACCAGGAAGGCTTTAATGTTAACCCTAGGGAGCCTTGGATCAGTTATGGTCCTGACATCGATCCTGGCGGAAAGTATACCGGATACTTTGGCGGCACGTCGGCGTCCTGCCCGATCGCTGCCGGCGTCGCCGGGTTGGTCTTGTCCGTGAACCCGAGACTTACCGCGACGGACGTGCGCATCCTGATGGAGCATACGTGCGACAGGGTCAGCCCCGATGACGCGCGTTACGACGGCATCACGGGCAAGAGCCTCAAGTACGGCTTTGGGCGGGTGAATGCCGCCAGTGCCGTCAAGGCGGCACAAGAGACGCTGGGAAACGGCAACGTCACCTGGCCTGACGTTCCGGCCGACATCAGCGTCGAAGGTGCTACGCTGAACTGGGAGGTGGGCAGCGGCACAGATGAGTATCTAGTCGTCGAGGCCCTTGGCGATTTCAACTTCGTTCCGGAGGACGGCGCGTGCTACGACCGTGCCCAGGCCGGATGTTCCGGAGCCGGGCTGGCTTTGCTGCCGGCGGACGTCATCACGCTCTTCGTCGGGTGTGACGGCGTCTGCAGTGAAGGGGCCGAGCAGAGTGTGGACTTCGAGCCACCGGTTGTCGGCTTCAAGCTTCTGGCCGTCTACGGACGAAACAGCCTCGGACGTTATTCGTTCGGCGGACTGGCCGCGGTGAACGCGGTTCCGCCGCCGGCCGTCACGATCGTGGCGTCGCCGCTCCAGGGAGCTTCACCCCTGACGGTCCGGTTCAACGGCAACGCCCTCACAGACGTGGGTGTCAATCCGAGTCGAACGGCCTGGGACTTTGATGTGGATGACAACATCGCGGTAGACGCCTCGACGCCTTCGGCGACCTACACGTACATTGTGGCGGCGGGAGAGGCGCGGGTGTTTCGGGCACGCCTGACCATGTTCGACACGCTGGGCAATGAGGGATCCTCGGACGTTCTCATTCGTGTGGACGGCGGTGTGTCCAATGACGGGCGTGGTGTGCCGACCGAGGCCCAGGAATTCCGGATTCTGATCGGTGTTCCGGGTACTCCCGGTTCGGACATCACGGAAGGGGTGGCGCCACTCAGTGTTGAACTGCGTATCGAGTCCGATTTTCCCGGGAGCATCAATTCCGTCGAATGGGTTTTGGGCGACGGAACCCCCGCCGCTCCTGGACTGGCAGTGCCGCACACGTACGTCAACGAAAGCAGCTCCCCGCAGACGTTTCCCATCACGGCCACCGTAAAGATGTTTGACTCGACGGTCTTGACAACGGTGACCCGTTTGATCACCGTGCATCCGGGTGTGGCGCAGGTTGATCACGGTAGGCCGGATTTGCCGGGCACGCAGCCGCTCGGAGGGACTGACGGGACGACTGCGAGCTGCGGAGCGTTTGGAATGATCCCGTTGCTGTTTGGCATGGGGTACCTGATGCTTCTGCGGCGAAGGCGCTTCTAGTGCTCCGTCATTAGCAATCTGACTGTTGAAACCCGGTTGTGGGTGCCATGCCCAAGCCCCCCCAGAGGGACGCACCAAGCTTTGAGCCTGTCCAAGGGGGCGCGGGCATGTCTCGCGGCAATCCGGAAGTGACAGAGTACTTGACGGCTTTTGCGCGATTCGGCTCTGCTATGCTCGAGCCGCAACCGCGAGGGATCGGCAGCCTCTGGCGTTGAGTCGCGCACGATCACTCAGTCGAGAGCAATGGGGCGACGTCGCCTCACCTGTTGACACGGCGAGTCTCCGGACTCGTACGGTCTCGGAAACCGGGCTCCAGGTCGCTTGATGCCGGCAGGCGGTACCCGGGCGGGGTATTCGTACACACAAACGCAGGCGGTTGAGTGCCCGTGCAATCTTTCGACCTGTTTCACTTTTACCGCTTCCTCCTGACCGTTCTGGTCACCGTCTACGGCTCGATTCGACTCACACTCTTCATCTGGCGATGGCAGGGCTTCGCCGGGCGAACGCAGGGAGGGGCAATGCTCCTCTACCGCTACTTTGTCGTCCTGCTCCTGCGGGCTCGTTTCCGCCGGTTTCTCTTCGAGCTATGCACGATTGGTGGGCTCGCCGCTGTTCTGGTCCTTCTGATTCTGTGGCATTGGCGGTAGAATCCGCGCATTGCCATGGGAGAGTCTTCGAAACCGCCATCATCGTCCCTGAGCGACCTGCCTCCCGACGTGCTCGAGGCGTACGGCCGGGATCTCGGCTTGTCGATCGAGCCGGCCGCGCCACGTGGCGAGGCGCTTCGGCGGATTCGGGAGCGCCAGGAGTTACTCCTCGAACTCGACCGGGATGCCATGCTGGACGTGGTCAAGTGGGCTCGTATCCCGGTTCGCCGGTCGGCCGGCAAGGAGCAGTTGGCCGGGCACATCGCCGGTGTGACACAAGTGCGGTTCGACGGCTTGTCCGACAGAGGGCTGCATGTGCTCGCGCTACTGCACGGTGTCGATGCGAGGGGTGACGATCCACGAGAACTGATCGAGAAGCGTTTGCGGCGTAGGGAAGGGGTCTGGAGCCGAATAAAACGGGGACGTCGCAGAGTCGTCGGGGCCTGGCTGGCGAAGGTGATCGAGGGGACCCACGCGGATGGGGACTACCGGTTCCTGCCCGAGGACGACTCCGCACAATCGTTGACGAAATCCATCGAGCAGGAGGGTGTGGTCGGCGGCATCGCGCACAAGCTTCGCGGAGCGGCCGACCATTACGTCAAACAGAAACTCGACGAGATAGAAATCCGCATCGACCGAAAGCTGGATGAGATCGACAATCGGCTGGCGGAATGGCGCGATCAGGAGATCCGAAACCGCCTCCGCATCGTGAAGATCACCATAATCGCCGCCATTGTTGTCGCGCTGGTAAGTCTGGGCTACGATTACTTGAAGGGACGGCATGAACTTGTCGCCCGATCGTCGCCTCCCGTGGCGAGTGCACCGGGCGCAGATTCGGCACCGTGAGCCGACCAGGCCGACAGTTGCATCGGAAACCTCAGTAGGAGAAAGGACCACATCGGATGTTGCCCAAGTCCAGCCAGCGCGTGGCCGATGTCTTCAAGATCGCCAATCAGGTTGCGCGAGAGTACGACCAGGAGTACGTCGGGACCGAGCACGTTCTCCTGGCGATCCAGCGCGAAGGTACGGGCGTGGGCGCGACCGTATTGACCAGGCACGGGGTCACGGCCGAGCAGCTCCGGTACGAGGTGGACCAGCTCGTCAAGAAGCAAATGGAAGAGACGTGGGTCTTCGGTCGCCTGCCCGGCACACCGCACTTCAAGAACGTCATGGCGATCGCCATCGATCAATGCCAACAGCTCGAGGCCAAGGAGGTCTGCACGGAGCATCTGCTCCTCGCCTTGCTGAAAGAGCGAGGGAGTGTTGCATTCAAAGCCTTGAAGAACCTGGGCGTGCTGTACGATGACGTCCGCCGCGAGATTCCCGAGCTGACATCACAACCGTAGGGCGCCGATTCCACCGGTTGAAAACCGGTGCCACACCGATTCCGCCGTGTTGCAGTGAGCTGTGTGGCGGCCGCTCGTGTTCTTGGGGAGACTGCCGATGGACGAGCAACCGAAACCTCCAACCCGCACGATGGCGAAACGACTCCGTTGGCCGGCCCTGATTGTCGCTTTGCTCGTGGCTCTCGTTGTGTTCCTCGTCCGACCGGCCGTTTTGGAATGGCGCGATCTGTCGAACCGCGTTGTGTGTGCCAACAACCTCGCTTCCTTCTCAGCCGCATGGAAGCTCTACACCCTCGAGTCGCTGCCTCCTGGTGTGTCGTGGACCGAGTGGCTGGTTGAAAACGGTCACATCACACGGAAGCAGACCATCTATCCGTCGTCCGGCTTGAACGAATCCAACTACATCCTCGTGACATACCCGCCCGAGCATTCCGTGGATAACACGACCGTCATCGCCTACGAGCCCAAATCCAACCATGGCGGCGAGGGCGGCAACTTCCTCTTCGCCGACGGCCATGTCTCGTTCATTCGTGTTCCGGCCTACGACGAACTGGTCCGGTCCCTCGAACAGAGTGCTCCGTAGCCGACGATTCCACCGGTTGAGACCGCGCAGCGGTTTAGTCCAACCGGTGCCACGCCGCCGGCTCAAAACCGGGTGCCACGGGGACCTGGAGATCGGCTGCAAACCCAATCCACACCATTGCGTTAGAAGTCGACCTCGGCGTCCTCCGCGTTTTCTGTGGTTGGAGATCCGGGGATAACCGCGACGTCAGTACGATCGTGCCAGTCATGTGCGCGCGAGGTTGCGGTGTGTCTGGGTGAAGTGCTTGTCCTGTGGGATCACTCGGACGAGGGAGAGCCGGACACCGCGTCGGTTGTGGCGACGTCCAGCCGGGACGAGAGTCGCTGATATAACCAGGAGGCAAACAGCAGCAGGACACCCAGCACCATGAACGAGACGATCCGGTAGATCATCTCGAGACGAGCCAGATCGAACAGGAACACCTTGACGATCGTGACGGCGAACAGACCCAGTGCCAGATACCTGAGCGGAGCGACACGCCGGAGGAATCCCAGGATCAACAACGCCATCGCGCTGAGGCTCCAGAAAACCGACAGCGTCGCGTGCATGGCCAGCTGCGGGTCGGTGAAACGGAGACGGAATGGTTCGAAGTGGTAAATGCGGCAGATCTCGAACGTCGGCACCCAGGTGATCAGCACCGCAACCAGGACGAGGAGCCCCGTTAACGCCTCCGGCGAGAACAGTGTCGTCCGCAGAGCCTGCGCCAGGTGCCGGCATCGCCGATACGCCAGCAACCCCAGACCGATGACCAGCAGGCCGACCAGGAACGTCCGATTCGTCCCGATGCCTTCCAGTTCACCCCAATGCCCCGAACCGGCGGCGGTGAGAGTGTCGAGCCCCGAAAACTTCAGGATGGTGAACCACGTCAGAATCAGCCCATAACCCGACAGCACCGGGCTCCGGGGGACACTGAACCGCCAAAGCACGCAAGCGTTGAGCGCCCAGTACGCCGTAATGAACACGCCCTGGGCATGGAGAGGATGCTCAAAGTGGGCCGCAATCAAGGGTTCGAAGCGAAACACGCGGAGGATTTCGAACGTGCCGGTCCACGTCACCGCGAGAAGAGCCGCAACCGTGAGGACGGGAGCCGGTTCGAAGTTCATCGATGACCGGTACTCATCCGGCAGGCGCTCCGCCATCGGCCGGATGATCCTGCAAAAGGCGGCGACCACGACCCCCGTCACAACGGCACGATTGAGCACGATCCCGTGAATGCTCTCCCAGTGGCCTCGCGCGATGGCCTCGCCTGTGTCCCACGCGAAGAACTTGATCAACACGGCCGCGCAGAGGCCGGCCGCCATCGCCCGAGCCGCGGGAACACGAATCGCCAGGACGAACCATATCACGCCCAGCCCGAGCCACCACCAGGTAGCCACGTATCGCTCCCATTGATCGGCGAAGATCCCCAATAGCATCGCCGTTCCAAGCACCGCGAGAAGACCGGACAATGCGCGATCCGCGTCCGGCGCGTCTCGACGCACCGACAGGACCGCCGCCCCGCCGTAGCCGCACATCGCGACGAAGACGAAGCACACGATCAACCAGGACAGATGCCAGTGACCGACCGTCCAGAAGGCCTGTGTCAGTGCAATGTCACGATAGTCGTAAACGAGAAGATGCCCGGCCGCGGCAATGAGAATCAAAGATCCCTTCACGCGAAGCCAAACGCGGTCCACACTCCGGCAAAACCACAACGTCACGACCGCCTGAACGGCCCAGCTCACGCTCACCATGTACCGGTCGAACTGCAACGGAGCCGCCAGCGCGAGCATGGCCGCCCCACCCAACCAGAACGCGAGCCGGGCGGATTCCGCGAGTTCACGCCGACCGCAGAGCCGCCATGCCGCCAGCCATTGAAGCCCGGCAGCGACCACCGCGAACAGTCCCATCCACTGGGGCACGGCTTCACGGAGGAGGAAGTAGGTGGATGCGAAGAAAGCCGCGTTGTCTGCGTGGACGACATGCGCGATCATCCCCGGCCACTCTGTCGCCCCGCGGCGCAGACACACGATCGCCTCGGTGTGGAACAGCAAGTAGAACGTCAGGACGAACCCGGCCGTGGTCCACATCGCGCCGGTTTCATAGAATTTGACGTACCACGCGCCGAACAGGACGACCGTCCCTAGCCAGCACAGCACGCGAAGAACGTCCCACCGGCGGATTGATCCGCTGACAAGGAAGCCGATGTCCAGAGCCAGCACGTAGACCAACAGCGCGACCTGCTGATTCCCACCGGTGCTGAGCACGACCGGAGTGGCGAAGCCGCCGATCACACCGAGAACAGCCACGGCCAGGAGCCGACCGTGCACCGACAAGACGACGGACAGGGCCGTGACTATGAGGTATAGGACAAAGGCCTCTCGGGCATCGATCAATCCGTAGAACCCGTGCGCCCCGTACACCGCCAGGTACAGAACGCAGACACCGGCTCCCAGCAACCCGGAGGCGAACGTGCGGGCCGCGCGGGCCAGGTAGTACTCACCGACCCCCAGCATGATCAACCCCACCGCGGCCGCCGCGACCACGCGCATGGCCGGACTGATCCAACCCTGATCGAACGAGTACTTCGCAAAGAAGGCGACAGCGAGAAACAGGATGATCGCACCGGCGCGGTTCAGCCACGTGCCACCGATGCGCAACTCCATGCCGCCGGCTGATCCAACCGGCGTGCTTTGCGTGGACCCATCTGCGCCCACGGCGTCGCCAGGGCCGGCATCGCCCGGCGATTCCGCGCTGGGGCGCATCAGCTTCCGCACCATCTCCGCGACATCCTTGATGCCGAACGTGGCGGAGTCGGATTCGACGATGTCGGGAACGAGATACTCGTCGTCTTCCTCCGAGGTCTCATCACGAGACGGCTTGTGTGGGCCGGACGCAGAAGGGGGCTTCCGTCCGGCGGGCGGTACGCTCGGAGTGGCATAAGGAGTCGCGGGCGGCACCGACGGTGATGACCATGCGGGCGGCGGCGCTGGTGGCCGTTCGGTTGTCGCGTCGCCCGCCGCCTCCAGTTGCTCGATGCGCCGTCGAACGGCGTCGAGCTCTTCGTAAATCCGTGCGCACCGTTTCCCCAGATCTCGCAGTTCCTCGTCATGCGAAGGGTCTGCCATGGCGCACCTGCTACAACCTCAGAGGACAAAGGTGATCAGTGAAGCGGCACCGATGGCCGGAGTATACTCCGACCGTTCAGCGAGTAAACCGGCCGATCCGTCGTCGATCGTCGCGTCACTGGTTTGGAGGATCGGATGGAGAATCAGTCGATGACTTCGAGGAGTTCGGAATCCAGTTCCAACTCCGCAGATTGTGCGATAAACTGAACCGCGACGTAGACGCGCCAGGGGCCTTTTCGCCGCAGTACCACTCCCTCGAGGCCGGCAAGGACACCACTCTTGACGCGGCACCGTGCTCCGGGCTGCAACCCCACATAGAGATCGACCGGCTCGCCGCTGTGCAACACACGTTCGATCTGCAGGAGATCCGCCTTGAGTCGCTCCTGATCCGGCACCTCCAGAACCTTCGCAATGCGGTTCGTTTTCAGAGCCGTTTCTCGCGATTTCCAGTCCCCGCAAAGAAACACATAGCCGGGGAACAGCGGAAGGTCCACATGCCGGATCCGTCCGGAGTAGGTTCGCCTATGAGGCAGGAGTGGCAGGAAATAGTCGACGCCGCGTTTGTCCAGAACGGCGGCGATGGCTTTCTCGTTGCGTGGCTTGGTGTGCAGAACCCACCACCGCCCGGTCAGGTCATCAATGGCCGACCGGCGGCACGTACCCATCGAGCCGTGGTCACGATTCGAGCAAGGAACCTCACCTTGTGTGTCAGCCATGACGTACTCGAGAGTCAACAGACGAACCCGGAATCCCCATTCTTCGTGGACGCTCACAAAAGATGACCGACATGACCGAAATCCGCAAGTACCCGGTGCAGAGCATAGCCGCTGCCGGATGAATCATCCTTCAATCCTGATAGCCCGAATTGCTCACCAACCGCTGAGGGCTCAGAGCACGCCGAACATGGATGAAGCCGTGTGGTGCGTCTGGCGCCGTGGCGCCGCCAGGGACGGACCGCTTCCGCACATGTAAGGCCGTACGGTTGAAACGCCCCACAATGAGTGAACCTCAGCGTTCTTTGCGTTCTCAGCGGTGCGAAGCCCGGGATAGTGGCTCACATCCTGGAAACGCCGGCTGGATGAGATCTCACCCGGGGGTGTTCGTAATGGCTGCTATGGTGAAACACGGGGAATGTTCGGACCGACCGGACGCGCTTGCCGGGGCTCCGTAGCCTCGAACCCGGTGCGGGCATCTACTTCCCGCAGGATTCTGGCAACGGGGGCGATTTCCCCCATGACCCCGTCGAGCCCTTCACCTCCACCGGGGGCTTGCTCTTGTCTTCTGAGTCGTCCGGTGTTTCGAGGCGAAGTTGATCAGCGTGCGGGCAGATCCCGCGCCTCTTCAGACGCTCGGCGAAACCTCCGAGCCGTTGCGAGCCGAACATGGACAGTGGCGTATAGATCAAGAGCTGCAAGTCGAGCCACATCGACCTGTGGCGTGCGTATTCCACATCGTAGTAGATCCACTCCTGGAAATCGGACGCGGACCGCTTGCGTAGCCTCATGACCTGCCACAAGCCCGTTATGCCCGGTCGAACCGAAAGACGGGCCTTACGCCATTCGGGGCAGCACTGATTCTCGCCGTCGGGCGACGGGCGCGGTCCGACGAGGCTCATCTCCCCTCGAAGCACGTTGATCAGCTGCGGCAACTCGTCGACGTTATACCGGCGCAGCCAGAAGCCCAGCCGGGTCAGCCGTGGATCGGAGTCTATTTTGAACTGTGGGCCGTCCACCTCGTTGTCAACCTGTAACTCGGCTTGCATCGCCTCGGCGTCTTGGATCATTGTGCGGAATTTCAGGCATGAGAACTCGGCGCCGCCGAGTCCTTGACGGGTGTGCCCGAACATGGCTGGACCTTTCGACGTCAATCGCACGAGCGCACCGACTATCAGCAGCGGGATGGCAAGTACTACTAGCGCCAAACCCGACACCACGATATCGAAGGAACGCTTGGCAAAACGGTACCACCGGTCGTCCCGTCCCTCGCCATGGAACAAATGAGACGAAGACGCCTGCAACGATTTGTCTCTCGTTTTCGACTCTTCCACCCGGGCTGGAACCGATTCATCAGGCGACCCCGCGATGCCTATGACAGGAACGCCGAAAACGGCGCCAATCGAGCCCCGGCCTTTGCCGTTGCTTCGCCCATTGCCGTTACGGGATCCGTTGCGCTTTCCATTGCCGTTGCGGTTTCCGTTGCGCCGTCTGTTGCCGTTGTCCGGCCCCCCGCGTTCGAGCGGGATTATCGCGGGCTCGTGCATCGAGGCTGGGTGGTCGTCGATCCGACCGGGCGTTCCGCGCTCGATTCGCCCGAAGTCGGGTGTGCCTGTGGACGCCCATCCAGCCGGGAGGCGATCCCAGCCGATGCGGAAACGCCGCGTCAGGCCACCGATACTGTCGAGACCCCAACCGTGGGCCAGGAGATGAGCGACTACCGCGCGCGCAAGCGTATTGCGACACACAAGCAGCGAGGCGAATCCGTGCCAAAGATCGGCCGATGTGGGCGAGTCCGTATAATGGCGGGTGAAGCTCAGAACGCGTCCGCTCTCGTCCGTCAGTAGTGATTCTGAATAGTGATCACCGGCGGGGGGCTCGGGCGACCCGAAGACGAGGACGTCACGATCACGGCGTCTCTTCCTTCCACGCATGCGGCTCCAATCCAGAGGAGCCCAGCGCGACCCGTCTACGATCCATACGTCATCGCTGCCGTACGTTTCCGGGAGTGTGAGTGGAGCGTATTCGTCGTGCCAGATGAGGGGCGCTGCGATGCTGATGGACCTGAACGCCTCCT
The DNA here is from genome assembly GCA_030622435.1 of Planctomycetota bacterium. Classification (GTDB taxonomy): domain Bacteria; phylum Planctomycetota; class Phycisphaerae; order UBA1845; family UBA1845. The sequence goes on along the minus strand of JAUXGE010000013.1, from coordinate 12,270 downwards.
TGTCGGCCTCCCAGCTTCCCGGAGCGATGAGCAGTGCCGATCGTCCGTGGTCCTCTGCAACGCGACAGTACCATTGTGCACGAAGGACCGCCGCCGGAGATGGTCGCTCCGGATGATGGGTTTGTAAGAAACTCCGACCGTTCCGCCCATTCGAACGGGACTCGTCGCCAAGCAGAATCAGGACAGTGCCTTTTTGTCGTCCGGCGATTGGTCGCATTCTTTCCGCCCTACCTGTGCTCAGAAACGCTTCTCGACCATCTCGAACGCGCGGTTCGTCGTCGTCAAGTCGGGTGCATCGACGAGCCGATCAGCGACAGCCGTTTTGGGTGGCAACCACACCGAATCTGTAGTAACGACACGCAGCAACCAAGACCCGGTCTCGATGTGCGAACCGTTTCCGATAATGGAGGGGCCGATAACCAGGGTATCTGCATCGAGCCTGCACCCGTGTCCCACCAATGCAGGTCCCACAATCCGCGCGCTCGAAGCGATGTCGACGTCGTTTCCGCACCAGACATCCGGCGCGAGCTCGCGAAAGCCTCTTTCCTCAAGCCGGCCGTTGGTCAGGCTGCCCTCGATCGCTCGCATGTAGGTGACCCAATCGGCCACCTCGCACGTGCCGTGTTCGAGAACGACAGCTCCGACACCGAGCCCGGCATTCCGCAACGCCGGAAGCAACTGCTCTTTGATGTCCTGGTATCCAGCCTCTGGTATGTGTTCGAGCACGATCGGATCACAGCAGAAAACGCCTGCGGGTCTGAGGCGACCCTTGGTGTTCCGGCTCGACACACCTGAATCGCGTGTACAGAAGAGCGTCAGTGCGTTGCCTGAGGAGACGTGCTGCTCGACAAGCCACGACGGATCGTCCTCGAGCCACAGCGAATCACCGGCGACGAGAATCTGGTTGTTGTCAAGATGCGAAGCGCAGGCCTTCAAGCATCCGGCGCTGCCACGAGGTATGGGTTCGGTGTGGAACCCCAGACGGAGCGGCAGGGAATCGCCGATTCGAGCGTATTCACCGATCGGGTACGTGGCGCCGTCGGTGCAGACCGTGCATGTTACTGTGTTTCCACGGCACATTTTCCTTAGCAGCGTTTCTATGAAAGTCTGGCCCGGAAGAGGAAGCAGCGGGAGAGGGATGCCGCAAGTCCATGGGCTTCTTAGACTGCTGTTTCGTGCAAGGATGATAACGTCAACAGGCGAGGTGACCGCGCGTGATGCACGCGCAACCTTCCCCGCAGTCATGACGCGATGTGTCGAAGCCACTCCAACCCTCGCTTGCTTGTGCCGACCGACCCGCAAAAAAAATTGGCGCTGCAATCGGGAAGGTCAGGGAACCCGTTTAGTGGAATATACTGAAGGTTGCTGTGATGTCAAGCTTTAGATTGAGATTTCCTTATACTTATCACGGCGGCGAGTGTTGTCAGCTGATGGCATGAAACTCAAGGCTGTCAGCGCACTTGCCCCGAGTATGACACACTGACCCGGCATTGAGAGGATTGTGGGCATGACTGGTCCCGTTAGTGGATGCACGTCCCGGGGTTGCCTGCAGGTTGGGAATTGATGCCGGCCTACTTGTCGGCCGGCTTGGATGGATCAGGCTCTTTAGTCTTCGACTTCGGTGTCTGGGAGGAACGGCCCGTGCGCGAACCGCGGCGAGCCGGAGTTGTCCCATCTCTGCGGTCGGGTTCCGCGACTCTGATCTCCACGATCAGTGTGACGTACGTCGGCACGGGCAGCCGCGTCGCGTCACCGTGCGCTGTCTCATCATCGGTCTCGGTGACGGCTGGGCTCTTGCCGGGGTCTCTCGCAAGATAGGGAGGAGCAAGGTCACGCCGGTCTGCTTCCTCGAGTGTCCGCATTCGCCGTTCGACAAGTGACAACCGTTCCTCGATAAGGGCAGCCCCCCTCTCACCTTCCTTACCTCCGCCCTCGGTCGAATCAGCAGCCGTCTTCCCGGTCGTTGCCTCGTCGTCGACCTCGCGCCCGCTATGAATGCGCTCAGCTTCGCGCCGCGCCGCAGAGCTGTGGGCAGGCTCTTCCGTGTCGGCCCGATCCGATTCTACAAGGGGGTCCGCATCGCCGCGGTGATCGGTAACGCGGGTGCGCCCGAGCCCGCGGTTCGTGACCGCGCCGGCGCCGGGTCGTGAGGCCTTCTTGACACCGTCTTCACCGGAGGGTTCCATCGCAGGAACGGAATCCGCCGCTGTCGCAGTTGGACTCGCCTTCGCCGGTTCAGACTCAGGAACGAGCGCATCAGTCAACAGGCTGGGATCGACACCCACCGAACGGATCAGTCCATCAAAAACGTGTTCCGTGCGTTCCTCTTTTTCGCCGGATCGATCATGTCGCGATGCGAAGCTGGCGACATCGGGCGAAGGCTCTAACGTCGGGGCGGGTTCGTCCATGACATATAGGGCAGCACGCGCCCGCTCGCGCCCGCGGATCGACAGCGGTCCCGCCACGAGAGCTACGTTGTCCCTCGACGGGATACAACGGGCCAACTCGCTGATCAATCCGTCAAGTTCCCGGCGAGTCGCTCGGACCAGGAGCTGCCGCTTGCCCGTCCCCGTGTAATTCACGTTCGATTCGCCGGGGTAGTAGAAGCTGCCGACAGAGGCGGCGCGATTGGGTTCGTCTCGCAGAACCTCCCCGAGATCATCGACACGACGTGAGGTCAAGTAGGCGATCAGCCGTTCTGTGACGTTATCCCTCTCGGCCTCGTCGCCAACAGCGACATTCATACGGACCGTCTCGTTACTGAAGGAGTGGTCGCGGACCGACGCCATGCCGAGCCCTGCCTCTAGCTTCTGATTGAAGCTCGCCGTTGCCAGCAGGTTTGACTCTTTCTGCTGCTCAGAAGCTGAAGCGTCGGCTGACGCAAGCCCGAGTTCCGGGCCTTTACTACCATGTCCAGGCCCTTTGCCGTCCGCCGGATACCCGGCGTCGCCCTTAGACCCACCTCGTTTCTTCGGGATTGCCGATCTTGCTCTGGCTCGCCTGGTCGAAGTCGGCTCCGTATTCTCACCACCCAGCTCGCCCTTGTGGAGTTCATCCGTTTCATTGCGTGCCAGAGTTATGGCATCTCCAGGGCTTCCGGAGCCCGGCTGGTGGTCGCCGATCAAGAGCTGCAGCCCGACCACGAACAGGGAGACCACGGCCGCCATGGACAGCACCGCGACAATCGGTCGCCACGCTCCGCCGCCACTTTTTTGTCCTTCGCCCATACCGGAAAGCAACTCGGATCGCTCCGCGTGCAGTTGCAGGTCATCGAGAATCGAGCTCGGAGCCGAATGACGCGGCAGCGATCCGACAAGGTCGGCCGTCTGCCGCAGATCATCCAGCAGCCGACGCGCCGACGCATCCTCCTCCAGACGGCGCTCGATAAGCGCCCGCTGCTCATCGCCGAGCTCACCATCCAGGTATGCCGTCAACCACTCGCCAAGTTGTCCATGCTGATCGTCCGACATTCAGCGTACCTACCTGTCCCGCTCCCCCGCACGAACACTCTGACACAGCGCCAACCTCGCGCGATGCAGCCGCGATTTCACCGTGCCCGGCGGAATCTGGAGAATCTCGCCGATCTCCTGATAGTCGAATCCCTCGACATCCCTCAACACGATCACCGCTCGATGGTCGTCGTCGAGAGCCTGAAGCGCTCGAACGACACGAGCCTGAAGCTCCGCCTCGCCGACCGTACGTGCGGGATCGTCCTGCGTTCCGGCAGCCACGTGTTTCGCCAACCCATCCGCCTGCGAGCCTTTCATCTGCAACGTCTGGTCAAGCGAGACCTCGCGTCGTCGATGAGCCTTGCGGCGGTGGGAGAGCGCCAAGTTGACCGCCACACGGAAAACCCAAGTATAGAACCCACTCTCCCGGCGGAAGCCGTCCAGCCCCTCGTAGGCCTTGAGGAACGCCTCCTGAGTCAGGTCGCGCGCATCCTCCAGGTGACCGCAGATGCGCCAACACGCATTGAACACGCGATCCTGATACTTGCGCACGAGGTCGCCGTACGCCGCGGACTGCCCGTTCTTTATTCGATCAATAAGCTCGGCGTCCTCCATCGATGTTCGACGGGATTCACCCCCCGAACACAACGTCTCCTTAGGATTTGGACGCCCAGCCACTCTGTTGGTTCCCGATCGGTTTGAGCGGTTTATCGGGCCTTAGCTCCGTAGCACCCGGCCAATCAGTGAGCAATCATGCCCGCCGCACGATTCGAGGTCAACGCGGCAAACGTTCTATGTCGAGGATGGGCAAAATGGGTCTGTTTTTTTCCGGAAGACCACTTGACAAGACTCCGGCATATCCTATTATCCGGATGGACGGATTTCAAAGGTTCTTAGCAAGGCTCGGTCCATGAAGCCGGAGACGGTTTTCAAAGCAATGGCGGATCGCACGAGGCAGCGAACGTTGATAACGCTGTGCCGGCATGAGCTCAGCGTATCGGAACTAGTGGAGGTGCTCGCGCAACCGCAGTCCACCATCTCGCGCCATCTAAGGACACTACGTGAGGCCGGGCTCATCCACGATCGTCGGGATGGCAACACCGTGCTCTACTCCGTTCCAATCCCGACGCCGGACAACGGCAAGACCGAGGACCTTCCCGGTCGTCTGCTGTCGTGGACGGCGGAGCAACCGCTGGCCGAGACGATGGAGTCCAGGCTTCAAGATGTCATTCGCAAACGCCGCGACATGAGCCACCGCTTCTTCGATCAGATCGGCCGGCACTGGGACACGCTCCGTGAGGAGAGCTTCGGGACGAGCTTCCACTTGGAGGCCTTTGCATCGCTCCTGCCGTCAACGTGGACGGTGGCGGACATCGGGACCGGCACGGGCTATCTTCTGCCGATGCTGTCCAGGCACTTTGAGAGGGTGATAGGCGTCGAACCGGTCGACAGAATGCTGGAGACGGCGCGACATCGGCTCGAGCATCTCGGAATCGGGAACGTCGACTTGCGTTGCGGTGAACTCGCCGCGTTGCCGATCCCGGATGCATGCGTTGATCTTGCCATTGCGATGCTCGTCCTCCATCATGTTCCGACGCCGCGCGACGCCCTGTCCGAGCTTCACCGCGTTGTTCGCAGCGGCGGACGCGCGCTGATCGTCGAGCAGACTGCTCATGACAACGAACCGTTCCACGAGCGAATGCAGGATAGCTGGTGGGGGTTCGAGTCGAACGAACTGGGCCGGTTGCTGGAAGCGGCCGGATTCGAGGATGTGCGCACTTGCCGACTGGCGACTCTCGAGCAGGGTAAGGGTGCGCCTAATTTGTTTGCCGTTACCGGTCGGAAAGTAAGAAAGGAGAAACCCGACTAGAGCGTTGACGGTTTTGTGTAGCGTCACCCCTGTGGGTGACGCAGATTCGATGTGGGCGCCGCACTAGAAGCGGAATACGTATTGCGGCTACGAGCGTCGTTGACAGAAGGTGTGACACGTACAACCGATACCGTCGAGAAGGGAACAAGCCCCGGTAGGGGCGAAAGGCATCAGCCCACGGCGCGAGCCGTGGGGATGAGAATAGGCACTGTTATATGAGCCCCGTGGGGGCGACACGCGGATTCTCGTGTAGGTCGGCGCACGACGTGTGTGAGGATGGAGTGCCGTCCCTACGGGACTGGATGCGTCGAGACCGAGCCCCGGTCCCACGGCTTACGCCGTGGGCTATGGACTGTCGTCCCTCCGGGACTGCTCCATTGGGGTCGACAGGACGACTAACGCTCCGTCAAGGCTGTTTCGAGGGATCGTCGGCGGATGGGTACCGACCTTTCCAGAGGTGGGGGAGACGACGATTCGAGTCCCCCACGGCTGAAGGGGCTGTCGATTAAATCGCCTTGGATTAAATCGACAGGCATTTTGAGGGTACTTTGTGTCCTGATACCCTAGGGTATCGCATCGGAAAGTGTCCTCTCGTGAGGACAGATTGCACTAAACCGACAGCCCCTGAAGCCATGGGCCACCCAGCCGTGGGCCATCCAGGCAATGACTGGGCGGATCAACGAGAGAGACTAGAGTGAAAAAGAGGAAGCAGCGTGCTTCCCATATTGTTCAAACGGAGAGAGCGATGACTACCGCAGTTCAAGAGTACAAGGTGGCGGATCTGAGTCTGGCGGACTTCGGCCGCAAGGAGATGAACCTGGCCGAGCACGAGATGCCGGGTTTGATGGCGGTCCGAAAGGAATACGGTTCCAGCAAGCCGCTGACCGGTGCTCGTGTCATGGGGTCGCTGCACATGACGATCCAGACGGCAGTGCTCATCGAGACGCTTGCCGAACTCGGTGCGGATGTACGGTGGTCAAGCTGCAACATCTTCAGTACGCAGGATCACGCTGCGGCCGCCATCGCCAAAGCGGGCTTTCCCGTCTTCGCCTGGAAGGGGGAAACGCTCGAAGAATACTGGTCCTGCACGAGCCGGGCCCTCGCGTTTCCCGAGGGTGGTCCCACCACGATCGTGGACGACGGTGGTGATGCAACGCTGCTGGTGCACATGGGCTGTGAGGCCGAAGACACCTATGCCAAGGACGGGACGCTTCCCGATCCCGCATCGGCCGACAATGAGGAAATGGCCGTCATCCTCGAGCTTCTGCGCAATGAGCTGATGAATGACGCGCAGCGGTGGCACCGCGTGGCCGAGGGCATCGTTGGTGTCAGCGAGGAGACGACCACGGGAGTGCATCGTCTCTACCAGCGGGCGGAGGACGGGACGCTCCTGTTCCCCGCGATCAACGTCAACGACAGTGTCACCAAGAGCAAGTTCGACAACCTGTACGGCTGTCGGCACTCTCTCGTCGACGGGATCATGCGCGCGACCGACGTGATGCTCGCGGGCAAGACGGGCGTCGTCTGCGGATACGGCGATGTGGGAAAGGGATGCGCCCAGAGTCTGCGAGCCCAGGGATGCCGCGTGGTTGTCACTGAGATCGATCCCATATGCGCGCTCCAGGCCTGTATGGAAGGTTACGACGTAAAAACCTTGGAGGACGTGGTCGAAACGGCCGACCTGTTCGTCACGGCGACCGGCAACAAGAATGTCATCCTCGCGTCACAAATGGCCAGAATGAAGAAACAGGCGATCGTCTGCAACATCGGGCATTTCGACAACGAGATCGACATGGCCGGTCTGAGCAAGCTCCCCGGCATCGTCAAGGAGAACGTCAAGCCGCAGGTGGACCAGTGGATCTTCCCCGACGGCCGCTACATCATCATGCTGGCTGAGGGACGCCTCGTGAACCTCGGGTGCGCGACGGGGCATCCGAGCTTCGTCATGAGCAACAGCTTCACGAACCAGATGCTCGCGCAGATCGAGCTGTTCTGCCATCAGGGCAAGTACGACAAACGCGTCTACACCCTGCCGAAGCATCTGGACGAGAAGGTCGCGAGCCTGCACCTCGATCAGCTCGGCGTGAAACTGACGAAGCTGCGGCCGGATCAGGCAGAGTACATCGGCATCCCGGTCGAAGGACCGTTCAAGCCGGAGCACTACCGGTATTGAGCAGGCCGGCGATTAGAGATTGGCGATTGCGGATTGCGGATTGCGGATGGGCCACCCAACGGAGCATTAGAACACGCCGGACGTCTCTGTAGCGTCATCCCTTGTGGGTGACGTCCGCCAGGCGACATAAGCGTGGTTGGAACGCCGCCCGCGAGAAGGGGTGAGGCCACATCCGTTACACGACTATCGAGAAGGCACTCGAGACCGAGGTTTCCTCTTGCGGTTCGGCGGAGCCGGCAGCCCCACCGTGCGTCGTCACGCAAGAGTGATTTCAGCCTCGGCCAGTTGATCGGGAAGGTCCGCTCGCAGTTCCTCCAGTTGCTCTGAGGTGATACCCAGAAGGTCCAACATCTCTTCCGTAACGGTATCGTTACTGGCGGTGAGGTAGAAGCCGATCTGTTCGTGGCAGCAGATGATGTCGGCTATCCGGATGAGAGTGGCCATGTTGCGCAGCTCGACGCTGAGCGCTTCGGGATTGTGGTGGAAGCCGACGGCGGCGCGAAGGTGCCTCGGGAACTTCCATTTCGTGGTGAGCCCGACGCCGAACGCCTGGTGATCCGCACCGATGATCTCTCGCTCGCATTCGAGGAAATCCTGCTCGGCACTGTAGCAGCGGTTGATCACGGTAGCGAACTCGTCCGGATATGCCTGGCGCTCGATGAGCGTGCCGATGTCGTGGATCAAACCGGCAACGAAAACCTCGTCCGTCATCACCGGATGAGGAGAACACTTGGCGATGCTGCGGGCGGCCACGGCGACCCCTACGCTGTGCCGCCACAGATCAGAAGCGTTGAATTGCTCCGAAATGCGCTTGCCTTTGAAGAGCCTTGCGATCGACGCGGCGATTGAAATGTTCTTGACGGCCGACAGACCCAACAGAATTATCGCACGATCCACGCTGGCGACTTGTCCGGGAAGCCCGTAGAAGGCCGAGTTGACGACTTTGAGCACCTTCACCGACAGGGCAGGATCGTTCTTGATCACTTCATGCAGATCGCGGGCCGTGCTCTTGGGATCCTCGACAATCTCGATGATTTTTATCGTGACTTCGGGGAGTGTCGCGATATCACTGACCGCCGCCAAAGCCTTGTCCACAACTACCTTGGCATTGTCGGCTGTTCCCGTGGCCATAAGCTACCCCCAAAGTCGCACACCCGAATCTGATGCCGGCGCAAGGCGGTCCGGCTTGCCGGGTTTATCGTCAGGGAGCCGCAGGTGGATTAGGTCGGCTTCCATGCCTGCGGGCTACGCGGGCTACAACGTTATGCGTCTTTTGGCGGAGCGAATCGCCCAGGGGCAGGTCGGCAAGAGCCTCGGCAATACGTTGACCGGCTCGACCGTCGCCGTATCTCGTCTTCCCCCCCATTATCGGACGCTTGCGCAAAGCACGGTGCAACGCCTCTCGGATGGACGCCAGGGACTCCCCGGCGTCGATCACCGAAGGTCCGGCACGTTCGCGACCGCACTGACGTGGACCGATATTCACCGAAGGAGTGCCGGCCGACGCTGCCTCGATGATCCCGCTCGAAGAGTTACCCACAAGTACATCGGCTTCGGCAAGGGTCTGGAGGTATTCACTGCGGTCCAACGATCTGATAACACGAACATCCCCTTCGCTCTCGTGACGCCGCTGGTGAGCCTGGATCGCCTCGATGACACCTGTGTGCCCCCGGTCACTGCACGGGTAGATAATCGTTCGTGCGAGCCCCGCCTCCGCAACGGCATCGAGAGCCGCACACATTACCCGGCGTTCGTGGTCGGGCTTGCGACCGCAGGGATGCTGAAGGATCAAGGCGCGACCGCTGCGGCGTTTACCCGGCTTGCCCCAAGACACAAGGCGAACCAAGTGGTCGAGCCCCGGAGCGCCGACGAAGTGTACGTGGTCGGCCGACTCGCCCATGCGGATGATCCGCCGCTTTGCAGATTGCGTTGCGGCCAGGTGCACGTGCGCGAGCTTCGTGATTGCGTGGCGCAGGCTCTCGTCGAAATCTCCCGGGGCGATGTCGCCGCCGTGAACGTGCGCGAGAAGCCGGCCCGTGGTCACGGCAGCCAGGGCGCCCGCCATCGCCTCGATCCGATCGCCGAGAACGACGACGATGTCCGCATCCGCCTCTTCGAGAAACCGCGCGATTCCCGAGACTCCACGAGCAAGCCCCTCTGCCTGATCCAACGGACCGTCATCCCCCTTCTGCATCTTCACCCGTGCGTCGATGCGCCACCCGCCGCGCACTATCTCGTCGACGGTATGTCCGAACTTGCGAAGAAGGTGCATGCCGGTGACGACCGTCTGAAGTTTCAGGCGACGATGCCGGTCAATCGCCTCCATGGTGGATGCAAGCAGCCCGTACTCCGCCCGCGTACCGGTCACGACGGCAATGCGGCGAATGCGCCGGCCGCTCTTTCTCCGAGCAGGTGTGCGTCCTTGGTGACACTCTGGTGTCATTCGATCAGGTTCCAAGAGAGGACTGTATCGGATCCGATGTCCACAGACGCGCGACGCCCGGTGACAAGGTCCAGGTCGGACGCGGGAATACCGGTACCGGGACGCTTCACGGTCAGCATGTCGGCCGTGAGCATGACACCGGCGGGAATGTCCACGGCTGCCACGACGCTCTTGCTTGCTACGACGCGCACCTCCGACTCGAGCCTGGTCATGCCGATTGTCCCATGGCCCATCGCCTGCTCCGCGGATCGGACTTGGGCTATGTACTCCGCCAGTTGGTCGGGTGTCATAGACATGGCATGATCCGGACCCGGCAAGGACCGGTCCAGCGTGAAGTGCTTCTCGAGAACACACGCCCCGGCCGCGACGGCCCACCCACCCGTGTGCGTGGACGTCGTGTGGTCACTGAGCCCGCACGGAACACCATACTCCCGCCGCAAAGATCCGATCGCGCGGAGGTTCGCAGCATCGAGAGGCGTCGGGTAGCTGCTGACGCAGTGCAGCAACACAAGCCGATCTCCCGCCCCGGCTCGACGAATCCGCTCGACACTCGTATGGATTTCCGTTTCCGTGGAAGCGCCGGTCGATAGAATGATCGGCAGCTTCGTTTCCAGCACGGCGTCCATAAGCGACGCATCGGTCAGATCGGTCGAGGCTATCTTGATCGCCGGAACCCCCAGCTCCGCCAGGCGTGCCACTTCGGCCGTTCCGAAAGGCGTAGCCAGAAAAAGGATCCCGCGACGATCGCAGTGGCCCCTGATCTTCGCAAACGCGTCCAAAGGCAGCTCGAGACGCGACAACATGTCCTGCTGCGACGTCTCCCCGCAGCCTTTCTTCTGGTAGTCCGCAGTCGGGGCGGTTTCGGTGACCAGGTCTTGAGCGTGAAACATCTGGAACTTGACCGCGTCCGCACCGGCGTCTGCGGCGGCATCCACCATGTTCAGCGCCGTCTCGACACTCCCGTCATGATTGACCCCGGCTTCGGCCACGACGAATGCCCGTTCGCCCGGACCGACACGGTGTCGACCTATTGTCACTGGTGTCGGGAGCGGTGCCGTGTGATTCGGTCCGGCCTTCGGCGCTGTGGCTCGTGAGCGGGGGACTGCCTCGGCGAGGTGAAGATCCGACGGCTCATCGATATCGACGGCGTCCTCGGGGCTCTGGATCAACGCCCGTCGATCGGTGCCGAGAAACACCTGGTGATCGTCCGGATGCTCCAGCGCTGCAAACAGTGCACTACGAGTCACGACGGCCACTGCGCCGTCATGGTAGTACAAAGGTTCGAGATCCTGCCTTCGGTAGATGCTGTTGGGGCGAAACTGCGACATCACATCCCCGTCGAGCCGGTGCAGCCAGTCCGGATGCTGCTTCGACACGGGAGCCACACTTCGGACGGAGTCGGCGCCTGTTCGACTCAGATGCTCGACGGCCCGATCGATCAATCCCTCGGCTCTGATCGGGATGTTCCCATACAACATAACGACGAGGTCAACCTGAACGCCGCGCTTGTGTTCCCACCACTCCACGGCATGACGGGCCACGTCGTCGACCGGGGCGGTGTCGGTGGCGAGGTCGGCCGGTCGGTCGATGATGGTAACACCGGCCCGCTTCGCAATCTCCTTGGCGGCCGCCGAATCGGTTGTGAAGACGGAGTCGGTCAGCAACCGGCTCGCTGAGGCGTGCTCGAACGTGTACTGGACGAGGGGTTTACCCAAGAGTTCGCGCATACACTTGCCGGGCAGCCCCTTGCTCCCCGCACGCGCCATTATGACCCCGAGAACGTTCATCACAGGATTATTATCGGTCCACTGCGACGGGAGAATGAGTGGGCCCTCCGGATGAGCCACTGAGTCTACGGCGCTGGGGAGAAGGCTGCCTGGAAGGTGGCGAGGTCGGCCAGGTCGACATCCCAATCGCCGTCCATTCGGGTAAGGTTGCAGCCACGCGGTGGCAACACGCCGGGGCCGGAGAGGCAGTCCGCGAACGCGCCGAAGTCATCGAGGTCCACGCAATCGTCCACGTTCACGTCGCCGAAGACACCCTTGAGACCGAGACTGTGTTCGTAGCCTGCCGCAACGGCCACGAAGTCGGCATTCGGTGACGGGACGTTGTCCAGGTCAAATCCCCACGCTACGATGGAACCGTCGGCCTTCAGGCCGAGGCTGTGGTCCTCACCCGCCGCAACAGCGACGAAGTCGGCATTCGGCGCCGGCACGTTGCATTGGCCGTACCAGTTGTCCCCCCACGCCACGATCGACCCGTCAGCCTTCAACCCGAGAGTGTGCTCCCCGCCCAACGCGGCGGCCACGAAATCGGCATTCGGCTCCGGGGCGTT
>JAUXGE010000383.1 GCA_030622435.1 Planctomycetota bacterium | reverse complement strand
GTTTCTCGGCGACGGCGTTGACTGGCGGTCTCGACTTGAGGAAGCGAGGGATGATGACAGAGCGGAGGAGTTTCGGAGCATATATGTTGAACAGGTGAAACGTCTCGGATACTCGTATCACGAAGTCGAGCGCATTTCAGCGGCCGGGCACCCTTTGTACATGCTCATGTTTTTTTCGCGTCACTCCAAAGGCGCAAAGATCTGGCGAGGAGTCTCTGGAACGAAGCCAAACGGGCAGCGGACTTTTCCGTTCGACTAGCCTGCGTTTCCTTGGCGGTGCAGTCTGTTTGTCCACAGGAGAAACGCCCAGTCTGTAGCCAGGCTCTCCCGAAGTGCATGCGAATCCGATTCTCTGCCTGAAAGTTCACAATCACTCGACGATTCCACGCTCGAGGAGCAACTCCAGGAACTCATGCAGAATCCGCGCGGTCACGCCCCAGATCCTTGCGTCGGGTAACTCGTAGACTAGCGCATCCCCGATCTCACCCTCCGGTCGCGAGCGGAAGCCCGCACGCGTGTGGAACTCGGCAAGCGCTTCCACAGACAGTTCGAGGACCTGGGAGATTTCCCTCCGATCTATATGCACCGGCGATCGACGGATCCAGCGGGCGACGATCACCTCGAGATCGTCATTCGAGACTTGTGTTTGAAAGTGCCCGAGGTTCCCGAGGACCTTCACATCCGATGACGGAATAGCGAGTTCCTCGTGCAGCTCACGGAGGGCCGCGTCAGTTGGGGTACGATCGTCCGGTTCGATCCGGCCACCGGGCAGCGCCACATCATCGCGCCAAGGATAGCCTTCATGGTCCGCCTTTTGAATCGACAGGATGGTCGTTCCCGGGTTCTGGAACAGCAGCAGGCAGACGGCATGTGCTCGGTGGTCTGGTGGCGCTTCGCCGGTGCAGCCTTCTCTGAGGCGGAGAGAATCTTGCAGTACCTCGTAGTCGACCGGCAACTCCCAGGCTCCTTCGGGGTCGATCAGATCTCTGGACCGCTAAACACCCAACCTGGGTGGTGCAAGTCACGGCCTGCACATGCACGGCCGTGTTCGAACACGAACACGGATAAAGAGCCGATCACCCGCTCGACTGCATCATACTCGAAGTGAGCTGGTATGGGGCGTCCCATGCTGGCAGCCGCTAGCACCCTTTCCTAGAAGGTGGTGTCGGTTTTGCTGGTCATTGTAGCGGCCTGCGTCCTCGCAGGCCGTTCTCCCGAGCAAGAGCTATCGCACGCGACGGCCGGCGAGGACGCCGGCCGCTTTGGGCGTCACAGGACCTTATGTGAATTTCTGGCGACGGCACTAGGCAAACGGAACCGGCAGACAACTTGCCGGAGTATCTCCATAAGTCATTGTCAAGTAAGTGGCAGCGACATTCGTGCAGGGAAAAACATCCCTACATCCAATGTGATCTTGCGGGGTTTCATACATGAATCCACTTAAGGAAATACTTCTATGACGTTTATCATGTTCCGAGAATAATCCGGTTTGCGTTTGCCTTGACGGATTCTCGAGGAATAATTGAATGCTGAGGGCGTGAATCCGCTGGGGTCGCAGCCCGACCCAGGGCCGCAATAACGTGCGGATCACCCCGATCAATCAGCACCGCAAGTTTGGCTTGGTATCGGATGGAGCAAGCCCATGCGTGGTGCCAATCTCCCCAGGACATTCGTGATGGAATCTTGCCGGTGCGCCCGGCACACAGGACGCGTGGCGCCATCGGCTTTGATGTAGCGGGCGATCTGAGTATCGACCGTGCCAACGCCGCGCCGAAATTGTCCGTCTCCGCAAAGACGGCGGTTACGGGTTCGGACGCGGCACAGCCTAGAGACCTGCATGGTCGGCGAAGGTGGGCCAAGTGCCTGCCCGTAGCCGACACTCGGTGGCGGGACGGCGGCATCGTAATCGGCGAAGCCGCGCGGCGGCAGCACCCTTTTGAGCGAGGCATCGCATGATGACGCCGTCCCGCCTCGATCCTTGATGGTTCGGTTGTCCGGGTGTTCTGGATAACCCGCTTTGAGTGACCCAGGCTGGCACTGTCGCTTCAAGACAACTAGCGCCTGCAATAACAAGTGCTTTTCGAAGGGGGATGGCCATGGTCGGCGGCTGGGTAGTCTTCGTCTGACCGACGGACTGCTCAGACCGCCGTGAGGCCTGCGCGAGGTGGCGCTTGGGATTGAACCGGCCGTAACGACGACCGCAACGTAACGCCTGATCAAACGGAGCGGGAGGGATTCGAACCCTCGGTACAGTTACCTGTACACCGCATTTCCAGTGCGGCCCCTTAAGCCGCTCGGACACCGCTCCTTATCGACGACCGACGGGGATGCCCGGGTCGCCTGCCGTAGACTACCGTGACTCCTTCAAGTTCGCCACGATGCCGACCACCGCAATTACCTACCTGGCATGAGTCACATCAGCACCGCCGCCACAAGCGGATGCCTCCGATTGAAACATTGTGTCGATTCGGTCTGCCGGCGGCCTTCCCGCCAACCTCCCCCGGGTGGTGTGATTTCGGACCACAAATCGGCGACTCACTCCGACTCCGGTTATCATGTCGTTCTGCGTTGACACATGCATGATTGCGGTGACGCTTTGCGCTTGCATCGTGTGCCTCAGACCCTATAGACTATGGCAGTCTCGGTCTATAAGTGGGGGCTCACCATGGGGGTGTGGCACAAGCGTCTTTTTGTCGGGATGGTTGCGCTGATTCTCTGGTCCGCTGCGCCTTCGGACGCGCAGGCCGGTCTGGTCAATCTGGAGCTGCGCCCATCCGGGCAAACCGTAACGGTCGGCGACCCTGTGGAAATCGGGCTGTACGCGGTTTCGGCTGATAGTTCCGACCAGACGTTCGGATTCGTCGGTTTTGTCGTGACGTGGGATTCGACCGCCCTGGCGCTTACCGGACACAACGACTTGGGGGCTTTCGCCTGGGCATCATCAGGCTTCCCTTCGGACCCGGGCGGTTTGAACAACGATCTCTCGGACGGTGACGCGTACTACCAGGCCATCGTCTCGGAAAGCGGCGGTCTTCCAGACGCCACGGCGTCGGGATCACTCGTGACCACCCTGCAGTTCGACGCGTTGTCGGCCACTGCCGGTCTGGCACCTGTCAGTCCGGCTTCTTGCATGGGTGCCACCTGCACGCTCGTTCTGGACCGGCACCCGTTGGACGCGGGGGTTCAGGATGTTACCGGTCTCGTCGGCGCACCGGTCTACGTGACCATCCTCTGCGAGACGGATGGCGACTGTGAGGACGGCAATCCCTGCACGGACGATCAGTGTGGCGTGGACGACCACTGCGTGCATACACCGGACGACACGAACGATCCGGACGACGGACTGTTCTGCAATGGCAGCGAGGTCTGCGATGGCGGACAGATCGTCGTCAATCCTGATTCGATACCCGACTGCGATGACGGTCTCACCTGCACGATCGATAGTTGCAACGAAGTGGCGAACATGTGCGATCACGATCTTGCGGCGGAGCACTGCCTGATCGATGCCGTGTGCTTCGTGGAAGGGGCGCTGAATCCACTCAGCGATTGCGAACAGTGCGACACGTCGGCCTCATCCGAGAGTTGGTCGACCCGGTCGGCGGGCGCTCCATGCGGGGACCACACCCACACGACGTGCAATGGAGCCGACACTTGCGACGGCCAGGGGAATTGCCTGGACAACTTCACGTCGGGTGGAACGGGTTGCGGGGATTCGTCGGACACGGTCTGTACGGACCCGGATACGTGCGATGGAATTGGAATCTGCCAGCCAAACAACGCGCCCATCGGAACTGCATGCGACGACGGACTGTTTTGCACGGTGACGGATAGCTGCGCCACGGGTGTTTGTGTGGGAGCCGGATCCCGGTGTCCGGATCAGGTTTGCGACGATATTGCCGATGAGTGCAAGTCTGTCGGTCTCGAGTTGAGACCCTTGCTGCAAGGTCCGCTTGTCATAGGCGAGGTTGCCGAACTCGGTCTTTATGCCCTATCTCGAACCGGCACCGACCAGCCGATCGCAGCCGTCAATGTCATCCTGGTTTGGGATGCCTCGCACATCGAGTTGCTGGACCGCATCGACAACGGGCCCTACTCCTGGATGATCTCCACTTTCCCCGACGACTCTGC
>JAUXGE010000055.1 GCA_030622435.1 Planctomycetota bacterium | reverse complement strand
GTTCGAGGCGATGTCGTGGTGTCCAACGCGAACCTCAAAGCGACGATAGAGCATCTGGTCGGATGCGAGCACTTCTCCTCTGCGTTCATGGATGAGGCGAAGGCGGTTCGGCTGAACAACAGTAGTTGCCAGGTTTACATGGGCTTGCGCGCCGGGGAATCTGTTGACTATATCGGCGACCTGATTTTCAGCTCGGTCAAGGAGGAGTTCGACTCTACCGCCCTTTGTGCGAAGAGTGTCACGAGCCGGACGTTCTCGGTGTATTACCCGAGCATCAGGCCTGGTTCGGATCGCTATGCGATCGTCTCGTCCACGAATGCCAACTGGGACGACTGGGCACACCTGAGCTCGGAGGAATATCAGCGCGACAAGCGGAGATTGATCGAAACGACGCTCGACGCGCTCGAAAAGTATGTTCCCGGGATTCGGGGGAAGCTCGACCACGTGGAGGCCGCCACGCCGAGAACGTTCCACCGCTATACCGGTCACCTTGATGGCGCAACGTTCGGGACGAAGTTCGAGGGGCTGAAGGTCAGCATGGAGTTGCCCAAGCAGATCGCCGGGTTGTTCCACACGGGGTCCGTCGGCATCATCATGTCCGGCTGGCTGGGGGCGATCAACTACGGTGTGATCGTGGCGAACGAAGTCGAGAGTTTTCTCCATACCGGGACGCATGAATCCCAAGGGATCCTCACATGACCGATTCACTGACGCTGTCTTCGATTCCACACCGGCCGCCGTTCCTGTTCGTCGACGAGATTGTCGAGGTCGAGGAGCGACGTATCCTCACGAAGAAGTTCGTCGATCCCGAATCGGATTTCTTCCGCGGTCATTATCCCGGCAATCCGGTGATGCCGGGCGTTCTCGTGTGCGAATCCTGCTTTCAGGCCGGCGCGCTGCTGATCGCACACATCGCCGGTGCGGATCTGGGGTCGAGGGGGGTGCCCGTACTGACGCGGGTGAGCGATGCCCGGTTCAAACAGATTGTCAGGCCGGGGCAGACTCTTCACGTGGAAGTGACGCTCGACGAGGAGCTGGGCGGGGCGTACTTCCTGACGGGGCGGGCCAGCGTTGACGGGAAGATGGCGGTGCGCGTCACGTTCGCGGTCATGCTGGTTCCCGGGGAGGATGAGACGTCGTGAGCTTCCTTGCGCTGGACGACAAGAAATTTGTGGTTTTCGGCGTTGCGAACAAGCGCAGCGTTGCGTATCGCATTGCGCGCATGCTCGAGGATGAGGGGGCGACCGTCGTCTACAGCGTTCAGTCGGAGGAGGCCCGCAAAGGCCTGAGTCGGCTTCTTGCCGGACGTGAAATTCACGTTTGCGACGTCGAACATGACGATCAGATTCATGCCCTCGCCGGCGCTATTCGGGATGAGCACGGCGCGGTTGACGGTCTCGTCCACTCGATTGCCTTTGCGAACTACGAGTCGTTCTCCGGCGTGTTCCACGAGGTTCGCCGTGAGGATTTTCTTCAGAGCGTGTCGATCAGCTGCTATTCGCTGATTGCCATAGCCAACGCCTTCCGGGAGGTCCTCCATCGCCGGGCGAGCGTCGTGACGATCTCGATCTCGACGACGCGCATGGCCGTCGAGAGCTACGGGTATATGGCGCCTGCCAAAGCCGCTCTCGATTCGTCCGTGACTTTTCTCGCGAAGTCCTTCAGCCGCTTCTCGGAAGTGCGTTTCAACGCCGTCTGCGCGGGATTGCTGAAGACGAGCGCCTCGGCCGGCATCCCGGGCTACATCGATCACTACATGTTCGCCGAGCAGGTGATACCTCGGAAGCGGGCGCTGAGCACCGATGAGGTGGCGGCTGCGGCCGCGTTCCTCCTCAGCGAACGTTCCAGTGGAATCAACGCCCAGGGGCTCGTGATCGATGCCGGAATGAGCACGAATTACTTCGACACCGATGTCGTGAAACATACTGTCGGCGGCGTCTGGCCGACCGAGGCGTCGTGATGCTGACACCGGTGATCGTGGCCATCCCACCCGTTGCACCTCCGCGCTCGCCTCGGCAGGTGGAGCAGCAACGGCACTACGCCCGCCTCGCCCTGAAACACTGCGCCGAGCGTGCAGGTGCCCCGGCCGGAGGGTGGGAGCAGGACGCGGACGAGGCGCCGCTTCCGAATGCGGGCTTTCACTGGTCCGTCTCCCACAAGCGTCAATGGGCGGCGGCCGTGATCGCGGAACGACCGGTCGGCATCGATATTGAGAACATCGTTCCGCGAGGTCGGTCTCTCCACGAGACCGTGGGTTCAGACGAGGAATGGCGGATCATGGGTGATCGCTCGTGGCTGGCTTTCTTCCGGTTGTGGACTGCTAAAGAGGCGACACTCAAGGCGAACGGGCTGGGCATTGGCGAGCTATCCAGCTGTCGTGTGATGGAGGTATCCGACGGTCGATACTTGACTACGTCCTACGGTGGACAACTGTGGCCGATCGCGCAGTTCTTCCACGCCGGCCACGTTGCCGCGGTTACCTGCGGCGGCGACGACGTGGACTGGTGTGTGCTGGAGGAAAAGTCAAAACGTCAAAACGTCGAAACGTCGAAAGCAGAACCGCGACCGTGAGGAAGCGGGACGAGAAAAGGCTGGGTGGTCCATGGCTTCAGCCGTGGGGGACTCGAATTGCTATGTCCCCCAAACTTCAAGAAGTGGCCACCCATCGAAATGTCTGGACTCTAAGCCAAGAAGACGCCGCCCTGGTTCCTACGTGGTCGGTCGGAGGCGGAGTATAATCAACCGATGCCAGCATGGATCTTTATCATTCTTGCCTTGGCCGCGCTGATCACGTCGATAATCTCGGCCATCCTGGGTATGGCCGGCGGCATGCTCATGCTCGCCGCCATGCTCTGCTTCATGTCGCACGGCGACGCTATTCCGACGCATGCGGCCGTCCAGATTGCCAGCAACGGTACACGAGCACTTGCCTTCCTGAAGAATGTGGATCTCGGGACGTTCGGTCGGTACTTCCTCGGGCTGGTGCCGGGAATGGGAGTGGGCATGGTGCTCCTTTGGGCGTTGGGCGAGCCTGAGGAGAGTGAGCCATACCTCAAGACCCTTATCGGTGTGTTCATTCTAGTGGCCACGTACTTCCCCAAGGGGAAGTTCGACGGCCAATCGACCGGCGTGTGGTGGGACTTCTCTTTGATGGGACTGGTGGCCGGGACAGCCGCACTGACCGTAGGCGCCGTTGGTCCTCTGATTGCCCCCCTCTTCGCCCGTCGCGATTTCGTCAAGGAACGCCTGATTGCCACCAAAGCCGTCTGTCAACTGGCCACACATCTCATGAAGATCCCGGCGTTCATCTGGCTGCGAGACTTGAACATCCCCCAGCTCAGTACCCTGGCCTTGCTGCTCATCGTGATGGTGATCCCCGGGACGCTTATCGGGAAGCGCATCGTCACACACGTACCCGAGCGTCACTTCCGCATCGCCTTCCGCGTGGCACTGACCGTTGCGGGGCTCAAGGTCCTTATCGTTGATGGGCTGCTAGGCTTGCCCATTTGGTAGAGGGGCTCGTCGGCAGGGACGAAAGTGCAGTGGAGTTGCATGTCGCTCTGCGGGTTTGAACACCAGCTTCCACTCGCCCGATGCACCGGATGAACCGGCGTGTCCTGTGATTGCGCGGACTCCACATCCATAGTGTCATTCGCGTGCAGGCTGAGGTATGGGATCAATCGGTCAACCGGTGAGGTTCTCTTTGATCTTGCGGAGTGCTTCGCACTCTATCTGGCGGACGCGTTCGCGCGTGAGGTTTATTTTCACCCCGATTTCCTTGAGCGTGAGGGGGTCCTGTCCGTCAAGGCCGTAGCGCAGGCGCAGAATAGTGGATTCACGATCGTCCAGATCCTCGAGGACGTCGACGAGCTGTGCCGCTTCCGATTCGCTGAGCAGGGCATCGTCCGGGGCGGGCGTTCGGTGGTCAGGTATTCCTTCGGTCAAGGACTGCCCGTCGATGCCATCACTGTCGTGCGTCGGCGTCGAGACGGCTTTCACGGCGCTGCGGATATGACTCACCTTGCTTTCGGGCATTTGGAGCTTCTCGGCCAACTCCCGATTGCTGGGCGGTCGGCCCTCGGCCTCGACAAACTGCTCGCGGGCCTCGCGGAAACGCGAGATCATCTCGACCATGTAAGCGGGGATGTGAATGGGCTTGTCGCTGTTGATCAAGCTGCGCTTGATCGCCTGTTTGATCCACCATGAAGCGTAAGTGCTGAAGCGGGTGTTCTGGTCCGGGTCAAAGCACTCAACGGCCCGGATCAGACCGAGGTTGCCTTCGTTTATCAAGTCGTTGAGAGTGACGCCTCGCTTGGCGTACTTCTTTGCGATGTTGACGACAAGCCGAAGGTTGGATTTGACCATTCGTTCTCGCGCTCTGGCGGCCAAATCCTCCAGTTTCTCCCGTTCGACCAGCCCGAGGTCGCCGCGTGAGAAGAGGTCCGCGGCCATCTGCCCTTCGCGCACAACGGTTGCGAGCTCCTTCTCCTGCTCAGCCGTCAGGAGCGGCGTTTCGTTGATCTGCCGCAGGTAAACCTGAAGATCAACGTCGGCAACGATGGTACCGTCCTCCGCATCAGTGTGTTGAAAATGTTATGCCTGTTCAGGGTCGCCAGGCTTCGGTGTCGGCGGCAATTCGGTCGGGGCGGACCCGCCGTCGTCAGAGTCCGTTTGAGGCGTCTCGTCGCCGGCGGCATCATCTCCACCCTCATCGGAGGCGGTGGTCGTCTGGACCGAGCCGCTCGGGGCCTGTTCGGCCGGCTGCTCCGGCTTGCCCTCTTCAGCCGGCTGCTCCGGCTTGGCCTCTTCAGCCGGTTGCTCCGGCTTGGCCTCGTCGATCGGTTGCTCCGGCTTGGCCTGTTCAGCCTGCTCGACGACCGGTTCAGCCTTCTTGGGCGTCCTCGATTGGTAGGCCCCTAATGGATTCAACAGCCCCGGTGCCGCATCGGCGCCAACGGCGCCCTCCAAACCACCACGCCGCGCCTTTGGCGGCTCCATGCCGGCGGACTCTGCGTCCTGCTCGACGGACCATTCGGCCCGCTTCTTCGACAGGCCGATTTTCCGCTCGACCGGATCGACCCGCAGGATCTTCACGAGGATCTTGTCCCCGATCTTGACCTCGGAATGCGGGTCCTCCACCTTGTGATCGGCTAATTCGCTGACGTGCAACAGCCCCTCCAGGTCCTCTTCAAGCTCCACAAAAACGCCGAAATTGGTAATTTTCGTAACTGACCCTTCAATGATCTGGCCCGGAATGTAGTTCTCGGGAACAGCGCGAGCCCATGGATCTTCCTGCAATTGCTTGAGACCTAGAGCGATTCGCTGTTTGCCCTGCTCGACCTTCAGAACGACACACTCGATGAGGTCGCTCTTCTTGACCATTTCCGAGGGGTGGCTGACCTTCTTGGTCCAGCTCATGTCGGATACGTGAAGCAGTCCGTCGACGCCTTCCTCGATCTCGACGAACGCCCCATAATTCGTGAGGTTTCGGACCCGTCCCTGGATTCTCGTGTTCGGTGGATAACGTTCAGCGACGTGCTCCCAGGGGTTGTCCTGCGTCTGCTTGATGCCCAGCGATATCTCCTGTTTGTTCTTGTTGATATCGAGGACCATGACTTCGACTTCATCGCCGACGGAAAGCACTTCCGATGGGTGGCTGATGCGGCGTGTCCAGCTCATCTCGCTGATATGCACCAGTCCTTCCACGCCTGGGGAGATTTTGACGAAGGCTCCATAGTTCACGATGTTGACGACTTCGCCGGTCAGACGCGTCATGGGCGGGTATTTCTGTTCCACCTCGTCCCATGGATTGGGTTTGAGCTGCTTGTAGCCCAGGGCGATCTTGTCTCTGTCGCGGTCGATGTTGAGGATCTTGACCTCGATCTCGTCGTCGATGCGCACGACCTCGGAGGGATGAGTGATGCGGTCCCAGCTGATGTCGGTGATGTGCAGCAGTCCGTCGATACCGCCCAGGTCGACGAAAGCTCCAAAGTCGGCGATATTCTTGACGGCGCCCTTTCGTATCTGGCCGACCTCGAGCTCGGCCATCAACTTCTCCTTGGCCGTTGCACGTTCTTCCTCGATGAGCTTACGTCGAGAGATGACGATGTTGCGCCGCTCCGTGTCGATCTTGAGAATCTTGGCCCGGATGGTCTTTCCGATGAACTCACCGATGTCGCCGGGACGCCGGATGTCAACCTGAGAGGCCGGCAGGAAGACGGGATACCCGATGTCCACGAGCAATCCGCCCTTGATCTTGCGCATCACACGGCCCTCGATCGTGTCACCCTCATTCTTCGTGTCGACGATGTGGTGCCAGTTGATGATCCGGTCGGCCTTGCGCTTGGAGAGCAGAATGTGGCCGCTGTCGGACTCGACGTTTTCCAGCCAGACCTGCACTTCATCACCGGTATCGAGCGAACTCGGGTCGTCCCATTCGTTGGCGGGGATGAGCCCTTCGCTCTTGAGACCGACGTCGATGACGACGTCGTTGCCGGCGCGTCCGACGACCCGACCGCACAGAATGGAGCCCGTAGTGAACTCCTGAGCTTCCTGTTCGATCAGGGAGCTGACTTGTTCGTCTCCACTGCCCTCTGAGAACACTGCCCCGAGTTCGATCTCCAGCCCTTGTCCCTGCTCGTCCAATTCGGAGATGAGGTTTTGATCTACCATAAGTCGCCTGTTCTAAACCGTGTTTCCCCCGGCGCCGCCGGGGAACACCCGTTACCGGCAACCGCTACAACAACGTGCGGCTATCCGGTGCATCATAATGAACCCGCTACTGACGCAATCCGCCTTGCGTCAATATAAGTAAACGGGAGAAACCTCTCGTCATCCTGCCACCGCGGTCGGAGGCTTGCCATTGGTGATCATTCCTACGGAATGCTCTCGAGGGCTCCAAGGTGTACCTGTCCCTTACTTTGCTCGATCGCCAAACACCGGACATAGCCGAAACGGGCACGGTAATGCAATGCCTGGTCGGCTCCCGGAGCCTCCGTACGCAAAACGACGCACAAACGCCGTGCGCCGGCCCGGATCGGTGATGCGATGGGATGGAACCCTAGCACACGCTGACTTTGTGGCAACCCTGCCGGCGCTTCCGGCCAATGATCTTTCGCCCACCGGGGGTGCGCATTCGCGCCCGGAAGCCCTGCTTCCTGGCGCGCTTAATCTTGCTGTTACGTCGCGGGTAGTGCATTCTACGCTCTTTCCTGACGATCGGCGCGTTACGCCGCTACGATCGGCCTGCGTCACGTACAAGCCGACAGAACCTCGTACTCTACACGTGTGGTCGAATCGGTTCAAGTCCGTTTCGGCAGGTGCCCGAATTTGGGTGCATCCAGGATCGGGTGGCGATTCCCAGGAGGGTGGCATGGGTTGACCTCCAGGAGGGGTTCACGTCTAATGCGGGTTCGTGGTGCGATGCACTCGGGTGCGGTGGTCCGACGTGAGTGTGTTCGATGCGCTCGTTTTAGGACGCCTCGAGCCCTTGTTGATAAGCTGCGTACCTCCATGGTTGAGCCACCCGCGGTGTCCGGGATTGCCAGGCGTTTGGTGTCGGTCCGGGAGATTGCGACGGGCGGGGTGTTTTTTCCCATGCTCGCAGATGCACGCCTACCGCCAACACGCAGGAGCAGAATTTGATGTTTCCCAAGCTGACGATGTTGATGATTGCCTGTCTGGCGACGGCCGTTAGCGCCGAGCCCAAGTCGCCGCTGGTTTCGGATGGGGATCTTCAGGCTGCCGGGATGTCTCGGTATTGGCAGGCCCACCTTCCCATCTCGCCGGGCGATTCGCTGGACAAGATCTATCGAGTCGACGAGGCGCTGTACGTCACGACTGACCATGGCGTCCTGTACGCGGTGACGGCCGACACCGGTCTGGTGCGTTGGGCTCAGAAGGTGGCGGGTGAGGATCATCAGATCTACCCCCCTTCGCACGTTCGGACGACCAGCGGCACCGGGCCGACGATCGTGACGACGACCACGTCGGTTTTCATCTACGATCGATACTCGGGCGTCTTAATCCAGAGCTTCGAGCCCACCTTCGCGGCTGGTAGTGCAGCCGTGGCGGACGGTGGCGTCTTGTACATGGGCAGTGCGGCCGGTCGGTTCTACTCGCTCCAGCTTGCCTCTCCTGAACCTTTCAAGCGTTGGGAAGTCCTGGCTGACGGCCCTATAACGACGACGCCGATCTTGTACGATCGGGACACGCTGCTGTTTGTCGGGCAGAGGGGAACGGCGTATAGCTGCGTAGCATCGGACAAGACGCTGAACTGGCGGGTTCGGCCTGGCGGTACCGTAATGACCGATGTTGCGGTGGATGAGAGTGGGGTCTACCTGGCGAGTCTCGATCGTTCGCTCTACAAGGTGGATCTCGAGAGTGGGCGACTTGCGTGGCGCGTTCGGCTGCCAAACCCCTTGACCGAGGGGCCGGTGGCCGCTTCGCAAACGGTTTATCAATACTGCGTCGATAACGGGCTCTCTGCGATTGACGCGGAAACGGGCACGGAGCGCTGGCGGCATCCTGATGGTAGGACTTTTGTCGCGCATGCGCGCGGCGGCGACCTCGTCCTGACGGTTGATCGTCGGCTGCTGGTTGTGGATCACGAGAGTGGTGAGGTGCGGCATGTAGTCGACGCGCCGGCTGTGACGGCCGCGTTGTCGAACACGTTGGACGACGCGGCCTACATGTACAGCGGCGACGGCCGGGTTCTTTGCGTACGACTCGACAGCGTTCCGTACCTGCGTCGGCAGCAGGTGCTGTCCGCGCGGCAGGTGCTTAATCAGCCGCCGGAAGTTGCATCGGGCGCTACTGGGGGCGACGAAGCCGCGAAGTCGAGCCAGGCCGGTCGGCGAACGGACGATCCGCTTCGCAGCCGGCGCGATGACAGACCCGATTGATTTCGCTACGGCCGTTGTGGGTGAGGCGGGCGATACCCATCTTGTTTCCGGTGTGTTTGCGCGCCGTGTGCGGCGTGGTTCGGATTTGCCGACACCGATCAGTAGTGCGGCGCAGATGGTGGTTGGTCGGAGATTTCGCCCTCGCGGTGGAGCGGGTGGCCAGGATCGGATCGCTCGGACGCGACGACCATGTTCCAGTCGATACAAGATAAAACTGACGACTTAGTGGCACTGCGATAATCCCCATGGCAGAAAAGAAGATCAAGCGGGCGCTGATCAGCGTTTACGACAAGAAGGGCGTCGTGGATTTTGCGCGAACGCTCGTGGACGAGTTCGGGATCGAGGTCATCTCGACGGGTGGGACTGCTGGGCTCCTGAAGGAGAGCGGCGTTCCGGTGACGCTTGTCGAGGAGGTAACGGGTTTCCCCGAGATGATGGACGGGCGGGTCAAGACACTCCACCCGAAGATCCACGCCGGCATTCTCGCAGACCGGGACAACCCGGATCACATGCGTCAGCTCAAGGAGCAGGGGATCGAGCCGATCGACATGGTCGTCGTGAACCTGTATCCGTTCCAGGAGACGGTGGCCGACCCGGACTGCAAGTTCGAGCAGGCGATCGAGATGATCGACATCGGCGGCCCGTGCCTGCTCCGCGCGGCGGCGAAGAATCACAAGCATGTGCTAGTAGTGGACGATGCGGAGGCGTACTCCGAGGTGCTCAGGGTGCTGCGCGGCGAATGGGACGAACACGAGCTGAACGTGCGCTATGCCTCGGGGGTCTTCGGTGTCACATCGTGTTACGACGGTGATGTAGCGAGTTGGCTGGGAGAATCTCCGGCGCTTGCCCCTTGGCCTTCGTTCTATCCGCTTAACCTTTTCAGCTGGGGCGGCCTGCGGTACGGCGAGAACCCGCACCAACAAGCCCAGCTGCTCGAGTCGATCGAGTGCATGGAATCTGATGCCGTAGAGCCTGATCTGATTGTCGCAGATGCACAATCTCCTGATGACGAACAGGCGCAGATGTCCTTGAACAACTACGCGGATGCGAATTCAGCTCTGGAATTGTGCAAGGAACTGACGCGGGGATTTTGCGCACCGGAGATTCAAGGTGGAACTGAGGATGAGTGTGGCACCGGTTTTCAACCGGTGCAGATTTCCGGGCCGGCCAAGAACCTCGAGCCCCTCGCCGATGAGAGACACACCCGACGGAACCTCCCGCACATTCAGACTCCTGGCAAGACCTACTTCACCACCTTCCGATTGAAGGAACAGGCGACACTGTCACCGGATGAGCGGGACTTGGTGTTGGAGGCCTGCCGATTCTGGGATGGACAAAGAATCGACTTGCATGCAGCGGTTGTGATGCCCGATCATGTACACCTTCTGTTGACTCCGATGGAAGTCAAACCTGGCACTTGGGTGTCACTCAGTGAGGTGCTGCATTCGGTCAAGCGGTATTCGGCCAGAAGGATCAATGAGGACCGTGGGGCGTCGGGCCCGTTGTGGCAGGACGAGTCGTTCGACCGAATCATGCGAAATGAGCGGGAGTACCGAGAGACACTCGATTATATCGCGAACAACCCGCTGAAGAAGGAGTTGGACGAGGATGGCCATTATCGATGGTGGTGGGATGAGGAGGTGCACGGCGGTGAGGCACACCGGTTAAAAGCCGGTGCCACACAAGAGGGGCTTCCGGATTGTACACAACAGGGGATTCCAGGTGGTACACACGAGGTGGCACCTCCTGATACACAACAGAGGGCACAGCACCGGTTGAAAACCGGTGCCACACTGGATGTGGGGCTCCACCGGCAGGATGCCGGAGCCACACAGTCAGCCTCGAGTACTTGCGTGTTCATCAAGCACACGAACGCCTGTGGGGTCGGGCTTGCCGATGATCCGGCCGAGGCGTACCGACAGGCCTACCTGGGTGACCCCAATGCGGCCATGGGAGGGGTTCTGGCATGCAACTTCGATGTAGGGGCCGAGTTCGCCAAGACTGTCATGGAAACCTTCCAGCGCTGGGGTAAGGAAGCAGGCGCCGGTGGGTTCTTCGTGGAGGTCTGGATTGCGCCAAGCTTCTCCGATGATGCTGTTGAGTTCATCCGCACCACGAAGAAATGGGGTAAGCGGGTCCGTCTGCTGTCTGTGGACAATATGGGCGAGGCCATTGACGAAACCGCTCTGCAATACAAGACCATCACCGGCGGCATGTTGGTCCAGACACGCGACGTGGTTGGCCTCAACGAGGATCAGTGGAAGGTTGTCACGAAACGCAAGCCGACCGATGCCGAGATGGCCGACCTGCGGCTGGCGTGGCTTGTCTGCAAACACACCAAGAGCAACGCGATTACCGTGTGTAAGGACAACATGCTGATCGGCAACGGGGCCGGGCAGATGTCGCGCGTGATGAGCTGCCGGATTGCCACGTGGCTGGCGAAGGAGAACGGGCACGAGGACAAGCTGGCCGGGGCGGTGGGGGCCTCAGACGCCTTCTTCCCCTTCCGCGACGGGCCTGACATCCTCATGGATGCCGGCGCGACGGCCATCATCCAACCCGGTGGGTCAAAACGCGACGCCGACACCATCGCCGCCTGCGACGAACGCAACGTTGCCATGATCTTCACGGGGACGAGGCACTTCAGGCATTGATAGTGGCGACTACCGCTTATCTCGAAGCGCGTTGAGAATCTTCTCCGGCGTAATCGGCAGGTCCTTGATCCAGACGCCGGTGGCGTTGGCTATGGCGTGGGCGACCGCGCCCAGGACTGGCAGAGTGCTGCCTTCGCCGATCTCCTTGGCGCCGAAGGGACCTCGAGGCTCGTAGGAGTCCACGATCCCGCTGAAGATCTCCGGGGCGTCCTTGATCGTCATGGTCAGGTAGCCGTGGAGGTCCGGGTTGAGGATCTGACCCTTGGCGTCGTACTGGACGTCCTCCATGATCGTCTCGCTGGCACCCATGACGATGGCACCCTCGACCTGGCCATGGACCGCCCGGGGGTTGATCGGGGTGCCGCAGTCGTGGTAGTCGGTGAAGCGGTCGATCTTGACCTTGCCCGTTTCGAGGTCGACGCCCAGCTCGCACACGGACGTGCCGAACGAGTAGGCCGGGCTGGTGCCGACGGTGGAGCCCTTGTAATCACCACCGAGCCCGTCGGGCGGTTTGTAGCAGCCGGTGCCGACGAGTGGGCCGTTGTCGTTGAAGTACTGCCGCGCGACCTCCTCCCACGCAACATCGTCGGTTGCGGATTGCTGATCAGCGATTGCGGATTGGGGATTGGGGATTGCGGATTGAGTGGGGCTCTTCGTATCCTTGTCCCATCTGACGAACATTCGTCCGGCGCGCGCTTCGACGTCGGCCTCGTCGCAGCCCAGCATTCTTGCCGCGTAGGGTCTCATCTTGTTGACCACATCCTCGCCGGCTCGGGACACGGCGTGACCGGCCATGAGGGTCACGCGGGAGGAGTAGGCGCCAAGATCGAGCGGGGAGATGTCGGAGTCCTCGCTACGGATGCGCATGCGCGATGAGGGGATGCCGAGCGATTCGGCACACATCTGCGTCAGCACAGTGTCACTGCCCTGGCCTATCTCCGCGGCGCCGATCAATAGGACGGCGGCCATGCCGTCCTCGCTGATCTTCACGATGGCGTTGGCGTGTGGGAAAATCGATCGTTTCTGAAAGTGTTCGCGGCCTTTCTCATGGGACATCTGCACCTGGCCGCGGTAGATGCAGTAGCCGGCACCCGACACGAATCCGCCGCAGCCAACGCCGATTCCCCGTCCGGGCGGTAGATTGCCGTGCTTCTCGTTCCAGCCGCTTTTCTCGCAGGCGGCATCGAGGGTGGCGGCGAACTCACAACTGCCGATGTCCATTTCATTGATGGTAGTCGTATTTGGTGTCATGGCATTGCGGCGACGGATTTCGATCGGATCGATGCCCAGGTCGTCGGCGATCATCGTGAGCAGGCACTCGAAGGCGAACCGCGGTTGCGGGACGCCGTGCCCGCGCATCGCTCCACACGCCGGCTTGTTGGTCATCACGCGGAAGCCGTCGTACTTGTAGGCGGGGAAGTGGTAGAGAGTGGGGACGACGCTGCCCGCATAGTATGCCGTGGCAACGCCGAAGGATGAGTAGGCCCCGCCGTCGAGGTAAATCTCGCTCTTGAAGGCCTTGATCTTGCCGTTGCGGTCGACGCCGAGCTTGAATTTCATGTGCTGCTTGTGGCGGCCGCGGCCGTAGTGGAACATCTCCTCGCGGGAGTAGACCATCTTGACCGGTCGGCCGGTCTTCTTGCTGAGAATCGCGGAGCACAGATCGAGCGGGGACGTCGCGGCCTTGCCACCGAACCCGCCGCCGACAGTCGGGCGGATTACGCGCACCTTCCCGAGCGGAATGTGAAGCACGTGGGCCATCATGTACTGCACGTAGTGCGGCACCTGCGTGGAGCTGTACAAGACGAGCGTGCCGTCGTGATCCCAAGTGGCGATGGAAGCGTGCGGTTCGAGGGGGGACTGATACACGTTGTTCCCGGTGAACGTCTCCTCACGAACATGGTCGGACTCGGCGAACTCCTTCTCGATATCGCCGAACGTGTGATCGACGTGGGTGTTGATATTATTTTTGTATCGGTCGTGAAGCTGTGGTGCCCCATCGGCCACCGCCTCCATCTGGTCGAAGACGGCCGGAAGCTCCTCATACTCGACGGCGATCAGCGAAAGCGCCTTGATAGCGGTCTTTTCGTCGATGGCGGCTACGGCGGCTACTTCATCTCCGACGTGTCGGACCTTCTCTCTGGCCAATATATGCTCGTCATATCGAGCCGGTGACACGCCGTACATCGTCTCGGGAACGTCGTCCCCTGTGATCACGGCGACAACTCCCGGCAGCGCCTCGGCCTTGGACTTGTCGATCCGCTTGACCCGCCCGTGGGCGATGGGTGAACCGAGGATTTTGCCGTGGAGCATGTTCGGCAGGGAGAGGTCGGCCGTGTACTGGGCGCGGCCGGTTACCTTGTCAGCCGCGTCAACGCGAGGGATTGAGACTCCGACAGTGTCGTGTTTGGCTCGCTTGCCCCCTTCGTCGGTTCGTTCTTTCTTCGCTTCGCCGCTCGGGTCTGTGTCGCCGCGGTAGTGGTCACATCGCCTGACAGCGCGGAGGATGCCGGTGTAGCCGGTGCAGCGGCACAGGTTCCCGGACAGAGCTTCCTTGATTTCGTCGGTAGTCGGGCTTGGGTTCCGGTTCAGCAGGGCCGTGGCGGACAGAACCATGCCCGGAGTGCAGAAGCCGCACTGGGTTCCCCCTTCGTGGATGAACGCCTTCTGGATCGGCGTGAGTTTTCCGTTTTGGGTCAGGCCTTCGATGGTCGTGATGGCCTTGCCTTCCATCTCGGCGGCAAGCAGCAGGCAACTGTTGGCGGTCTCCCCGTCAACGAGCACGGTGCATGCACCGCAGTCGCCGGCGTTGCAGCCCTTTTTGGTTCCGGTCAGACCGAGCTTGTCGCGAAGGACATCGAGGAGCGTGTCGCTAGGGCTCAGGGCCAGGGTGTATTCGGCTCCGTTGACGTTCAGGGTTCGTGTGACGGTCATGCAACGGTCTCCCTGGCCCGTTCGCAGGCGGTTTTCAAGGCCCGCTGCGTGAGCACGCCGACGAGTTCCCGGCGGAAGTCAGCCGATCCCCGGACGTCGGAGATAGGCTCCGCGGCTTTCATGGCGATCTCCGCGGCGTGGCGGAATGCAGCTTCGCCCGGTGGTTGTCCGAGCAGCAGAGTGCCGGCCGACTCGACCAGCTTGGGAACGGGAGCCACGGCGCCCAGGACGATGCGGGCGTCGCAGATTGTGTTGTCCTTGTTCAGGGTCAGGCCGGCGGCGACGGAGGCTACGGCGATCGCCATGCCGTCGCGCAGGGAGAACTTGGCGTAAGCAGCTCCATACCTTGGGGGCTGAGTTGGCACGTCGACGGCTGTCAAAACCTCGTTGTCGCGGAGGATTGTCTTGCGAACATTGACGATCAACGTTTCGAGCGGGACGCGGCGTTCGCCCTCGGGTGACCAGAGTAGGACCGAGGCGTTCATGACCGTCAGGATGGGTGGGAGGTCGGCGCACGGTACGGCGCACGCGAGATTGCCACCCACCGTCGCCACATTGCGAATCTGTGGACCGGCCATCCGGCTCGTGGCATCGAGGATGGCGGAGAACCGGTCGCGGACGAGCTGAGAGTTGCCGACTTGCGTAATTGTCGTGAGCGCGCCGATGCGCAGTCCGTCCTTCGTTTGCGATACGCCGCGCAGATCGTCGATCCGGTTTAGGGAGACGATGTGATCAACGTTTATTCTGCGTGCCTTGAGGTCGACGAGCAGGTCCGTTCCACCAGCCAGCAGGCGGGCGTTTGGCGCGTAACGCGCCTTGAATTCGGCCGCCCGTTCGAGCGTAGTGGCTTCGTGGAGTTCAATATCAGGCATATACACGTTTTGGCTCCCGGGTCGGTACCAAGACACTTGCCTGCGGTTCACATCATGCAGGCCCGGAGCGACTGCGGACTCCCAGAGGAGGGCTGCTGGGCCGGTTTCCTTGGCGGCGCTACGCTTTGTCGTGCCTTACACCGTCTATTCAGTGTTAAGGGACTGCTTCGATCCGTTGTCCACCCCCAACACGCCGTTGAGAAACTGGGAGGCAATCTGGTGGGACACGGTGGTCGGTGATCGGCCGCGCTTTGGGTCATACCAGCGATAAAGCCAATTCAATGTGCCGAACAGCGACATGGTCGCAACGTATCGGTCAAGCTTACTGTTGGGTGCGCGAGCGTCGAGGATACGGTCCACGATGGCGCGAAGCAGCCCGTAGTAATCGCGACGGAGCTCTCCCGTCTCTTCGTAGGCCGAGTTAATCAGCGATTCGAGTTCGTGCGAGCAGACTTTGAGGGCGGCCATATTGGCGGCGAAGTAGGCCACGTGGGCGCGGACCATTACGTGGAGCTGTTCGACGGGATCGGCGATTCCGTAGAGTTTCTCCTGAACGGTGAGTACCAGAGCGCTAAACGTCCGGAATTGGATCAGGAAAAGCATTTTTTCCTTGCTGTCGAAGTAGTGATAGAGCCCGGCGAGGCTGACGCCGGCCTCCTTGGCGACGAGCCTCATCGATGCTTTCGCATACCCGACTCGGGCGATCAGGCCTGTCGCCGACTCGAGAATGTTATTGAGGCGATCGTCGTAACTTCTTCGTAGATCGGACTTTCCGCGCGCACCAGTTCCTGTTTCTTGATCGAACAAGCGTTCTGGTTCCTGGGATGTCATAGCAATCAAGCCGCACGAATAGACGGACAGATAACCGCATTCACTATGGCGCGTGGTTGGTATGATGTCAAGCCTGTGAAGCCGATAATGGTCCTTGACTGTAGTGGTAGAAGGGCCATAATCGTTAACATGTCGAGTTAAATGCGCGCGATGACGGATCAGCTAATCTCGAATCAGCGTGATTTTGTCGATCGGACGTACGTTCGGTTTTCTGGAGGCTCGGCGAGCCTCTTCGCGCGCAGAGTCGCCTCGGTAGGTTTTGCCAACGTTCGGAGGATACCGTCATGAGTCTGTTCCCCGCCCGCAACGCTGAGTCGTTCGATTTCAAGGAGGTCATGTACGAGAAGCGCGACCGGGTCGCC
>JAUXGE010000392.1 GCA_030622435.1 Planctomycetota bacterium | reverse complement strand
TGGAATCGCCCCGGTGGGGTGTTCGGTGCTTGCGTACAAATACTTCAATTGCGACATGTTCGAGGCCGCCCACGGGCGCGCACCGGCCGTCGCCACGGGCGCCAAGCGGTGTCGACCCGACCTGATCGTGTTCACCTACCAGGGTGACGGTGACCTGGCATCCATCGGGATGGCCGAGATCATCCATGCCGCCAACCGGGGAGAGAAGATCACGGTCATATTCGTCAACAACGCCATCTACGGCATGACGGGCGGGCAGATGGCTCCCACGACGCTTCCTGGACAGATCACGACGACGTGTCCCTTCGGTCGCGACCCCAGCCACGAAGGGCATCCGATCCGTGTGGTCGAGCTTCTGAGTACGCTGAAGACGCCGTCCTATCTGGCTCGCGTAGCGGTACACACGCCGCTGGGTGTCATCGAGGCGAAGAAGGCGATTCATGAGGCGTTCCGACTGCAGGCGGCGGGCGTTTGTTTTACCCTGATCGAACTCCTCTCCATATGCCCGACGAACTGGGGGCTGACGAACGCGGAGTCGAATGACTGGCTGGAGGAGAACATGGCTCCATACTACCCGCTGGGCGTTTTCAAGCGGCCCGACGACGATGGAGTGCCCGCACCGGTCGCCGCCGCGTCAACGGAGGGAGCGTAAGATGCAGACCGAGGTGATCATGTCCGGCTTCGGAGGGCAAGGGCTGATGATGATCGGGAAGCTCCTTGCCTACGCCGGTCTGGAAGAGGGAAAGACGGTTACGTGGCTCCCGTCTTACGGCCCGGAGATGCGCGGCGGAACGGCGAACTGCACGGTCGTCGTCGCGGACGGCCCGATCGGATCGCCGCTGATCACGTCGCCGGGTGCGGTGATCGTGATGAACCAGCCCTCGCTCGAGAAGTTCGCCCCCATGTTGCGCAAGGGGGGAACGCTGGTGATCAACAGCACGATGATCCCGGTGAACTCCGACCGGACAGACATCCGGATCTTCCGTATCAAGGCCGACGACATCGCCGAGGAACTCGGCAGCAGGCGCTCGGCGAACCTCGTTATTCTGGGGGCGTTCATCGGGCTCGATGAAATCGTATCGCACGAGACGTTGATCGCGGCGATCAAGAAGACCTTCGCGTCCAAGAAGAAGTTCATCGACGTCAACTGCAAGACATTCATGAAGGGCTACGAACTGGCCAAGGCAGGGAAGGGTGATGAGTAAGACCTGTGTCGATCCGAAGAAAGTCCGGAAGATCCTGGACCACTACCCCGAGGGTGACGGGACGGGTTTGATCCACGCCCTGCAGGACATCCAGGCAGAGCTGGGTTTTGTCCCCTGCGAAGCGGCCGAGCTTGTCAGCGAGCGACTCGGGGTGTCCATCAGCAAGGTCTTCTCCGCGGCAACATTCTACAAGGCGTTCAGTCTCGAGCCCAAGGGAGACGTCGTCATTCGAGTCTGCACGGGAACGGCCTGCCACATTCGCGGTGCCCAGACGCTCGTGGACGAGGTCTGTGAGACGCTGGGCATCAAACCGGGCGAGACCACGAAGGATCTCGGGTTCACCCTGGAAACCGTGAATTGCGTCGGGGCCTGCGCCATGGCTCCGGTGGTCTCCCTTAACGGTGAGTACCACGGCAACGTCCAACCTGGATCCGTCACTCAGAAGATACGAGGCAAGAAGTAGACCATGCGCATCAACAATGTGAAGAGCTTACGGAGCGCGGCGAACGAGGCTCGCAAGCAGCGCAAGGGCATCGACACCGAGGTGCTGGTCTGCGCCGGAACGGGATGTCTGGCCAACGGTAGCCTGGAAGTCTTGAAGGCTCTGGAACGTTCGATTCGACAGCGAAAGCTGACGTCTAAGCTGTCTCTCGGACTCAAGACCACCGGATGCCACGGCTTCTGCGAGAAGGGTCCCCTGGTTGTGATCCAGCCGAAGGGGATCTTCTACAAAGGTGTCAAGCCCAAGGATGTGAAGGATATTGTGGAGAAGACCCTCGTTGAGGGTGAAGTGATCGAGCGTCTTCTCTACCGCGACCCAAACACGAAGAAAAGGGTGGAACAGTATACGGAGATTCCCTTCTACAGCCGGCAGCTCCGCATCGCCCTTCGCAACATCGGCAAAATCGATCCGGGGGACATTGACGATTACCTGGCGGCCGGCGGATACGCCGGGCTTGCCAAGGCGCTCACGGAAATGTCGCCCGAGGAGGTTGTCGAGGCCGTGACCGCGTCCGGTCTTCGCGGTCGAGGCGGCGGCGGCTTCCCGACGGGGCGGAAGTGGAAGACGTGCCGCAACGCGCCGGGCGACACGAAATACGTTCTGTGCAACGCCGACGAGGGAGATCCGGGCGCGTTCATGGACCGGAGCATCTGCGAGGGCGATCCGCACGCGGTGCTCGAGGGGATGGTGATTGGCGCATGGGCGGTCGGGGCCTCCGAGGGTCTGATCTATGTGCGCGAGGAATACCCCCTGGCCGTCAAGCACCTGCAACGCGCGATCGAACAGGCACGTGAGCGCGGCCTGCTGGGGGAAGACATTCTCGGCTCGGGCTTCAACTACGACGTTAAGATCGCCCGCGGCGGCGGGGCGTTCGTCTGTGGCGAATCGTCGGCACTGATGAAGTCCGTTGTCGGCGAGGTCGGCGAGCCTCGAGCGAAGTACATACACTCGGTGATCCGCGGGGTGCACGACAAGCCGACGGTCCTCAACAACGTCGAGACGTGGGCGAACGTGCCGTGGATCATTACGGAAGGCGCCGAGAAGTTCGCGGCACTCGGGACGGCAAAGAGCACCGGAACAAAGGCGTTCTCCCTGGTGGGTAAGGTGAAGAACACGGGGCTAGTCGAGGTGCCCATGGGCATCACGCTCCGCGAGATCATCTTCGACATCGGCGGTGGGATCATCCGCGACCGTCCCTTCAAGGGCGTACAGACGGGAGGCCCTTCCGGCGGCTGCCTGCCGGAGAGCATGCTCGATCTGCCCGTGGACTTCGATTCGCTTACCGAGGTCGGTTCCATGATGGGATCGGGCGGCATGATCGTCATGGACGACCGAACGTGCATGGTGGACACGGCCCGGTATTTCCTGAAGTTTCTGGTGGACGAATCCTGCGGCAAGTGCGTGCCCTGCCGCGAGGGTGTACACCAACTCCATCAGATGCTCGAGGCGATCTGCCGTGGCGAGGGGAAACCGGGTGACATCGACCGGATCGAATCGCTGAGCGACGTAATCGTGAAGGCCTCGCTTTGTGCGTTGGGGAAGTCGGCGCCGAACCCGGTGCTCAGCACGCTGCGATACTTCCGTGAGGAGTACGATGCCCACATCAACGACGGGAAGTGCCCGGCCGGTGTGTGCCGTGCTCTTGTCACCTTCCGGATTTCTGAGGATACATGCACGGGGTGCGGGCTCTGCTCGAAGGCGTGCCCCGTGGATTGCATCGTCGGTGAGCTGAAGGAAGTCCACCGGATCAACGGTAAGGCGTGCACGCGGTGCGGGGCATGCCGCAACGTCTGCCCAGTAGATGCCGTAGAGGTAGCCTGATGAGTGAGAAGATGGTCAATCTCGAGATCAACGGCCGGTTCCTACAGGCACAGGAGGGGACAACCGTCCTGGATGTGGCCAGGAGGGAAAGCATACCCATAACAACCCTCTGCCATCACGACGCGATCGAGCCCTCGGGCGCCTGCCGGTTGTGTTTGGTGGAGATCACGCACCCCCAGTGGGGGGGCTGGAAGGGGTTGGTTACTGCCTGCCTGTATCCCGTCGAGGAGGGGCTTCAGGTCACGACCGACAACGAGGAGATCAGGAAGGTCAAGCGGACCATACTGGACCTGCTCCTGGCTCG
>JAUXGE010000388.1 GCA_030622435.1 Planctomycetota bacterium | reverse complement strand
TCCCACGCGTAGACGTTTCGACGTTTCGACTCATCCTTCATCCTTTCCTCTCTGATCGCTCAACCACACCCTCCCCGCCGATCACCCCGCAAGTTATTCATATAGGAAGGAAGTGCACCCGATGCCCAAAGTCGTCTACAACCGCCAACGCCGACAGAGACCCCGATGCTGCCTTCCGAACTCGACGAACCAGCTCCGATGAAAAAAAAGATACCAAACGAACCCATCTGGAAGTGTGACTGTACGCAACCGCCGACGTAAATCGGGGAAAATCGAGGGGACACCAAATCGCGGGGGACACCATATCTATTTCGTGACGCGTTGGGGACGGCGTATCATGGTACACCTTGTTGTTGCATGAATGCTGCCGTGGCGGGAGTCGTCTGGGTCGAAAGCCCTGAGGTTCTTCAGGCATTCGGGTTCGCGGGTTGATGCTGCTGGAATGCCCGTCAGGTGAGGTCTTGAAGCGGCCATTGATGCTGCTCTTTCACGGTCGCGTGGGCGGGATGGCTCACCTGCTCTGGAGGTGGGGGAGGCGATGATCGTCACGCGGAGAGCATCACCATTGTTGTGCGGTCCGCTGTGCAGGCCATAGCGGCTGCAAAACCGAGCGTATGTCATCGGCTCCCCCATGTCCAAGTATCTGTTTAGCGTAAGGATGTCGGCCATCCGGCCGCGTGCGGCGGAGACCCTATCCGTGTACGACCGCGCACGCCCGTAAGACTACGCGCGCTAGCCCCATTTATGGGGTATCCCCGCGTAGCGGGCTACTAGGCTGGCCCTTTTAGGGCCAGTCGCCGGGCGACGACTCACGTCTCCCCGTATCCCCCAGCCCGTTGGAAACGGGCTGGGGGATACGGGGAGATTGAGAGAGATGGTGGCCCGAGTGCGACCCGCCGTAGAACGGCGGGCCTAATCGCCCTTCGGGGAAGACCGCTGAAGCGGCCTGTGATCGATTGCGTTGACGCGCGTGAAAACATGTTCTGAAGCAGCGCTGGCGCTGTGTGCCCCATCCTTTCGCCCTTGGTACATACGAGAGGCCTTTTGACGTTCGAAGCGAAAGGGTGGGGGACTGATCTTGGATAGCAGCGTGTTGAAAAAGTGTGACACGGGTCTCTAACCCGTGCTTGCGTCGATTGAGAACCGGTGCCACGGTAATGTCCGTAAACGGTCTCAACAGACTGATAGCGCGCACCTTTTGTCTACGAGTCCTTCCCCCACCCATTCCGGCGTCGAAACGACACTACTGTCCGACGCATCCAAGCGCCGGAATGAATGGGGCACCCGAGACAGACCTTCAATCATCCCTTGTGGCAGGCGCATCAAACCCGCGTTACGATCCACTCGCTCTGTATGTGTTTGGCGTGGAATTCGGGTGGCATGGGCAAGGATCGTCTCCAGCGAAACCTCCGATTCGAGGATAACACTCGTCGGCGATCCTTGCCCGTGCAGGGGACGCGATTCCGGGCATCACGGGCAAGCTGCACCGCGGGACGTCGGTCACAAACTCGTCCTGGTCGGGTAGAAGGTAGCTAAGGACGCTTGGCCCTGCGCCCGCTTGCCCATGCCACCCAACGCTGAACATGTACCGCGCTAAGTTGCGATGGATCCTTGATGAACCTCGGCCTGCTCGACATTGCGGTGCTCGGCGCGTACTTCATCGCCATACTGGCGGTGGGGTTGTGGTTCGGGCGCCGCGAACGCAGCACGCACGATTTCTTTCTCGGCGGCCGGCGGCAGCATTGGCTTGTCGTGGGGCTGTCGATCATCGCCACCGAAGTCAGCGCCCTGACGTTCCTCATCGTCCCCGGCCGGTCCTACGAGAGCGACTTCTGGTACCTCCAGACCTACGTCGGCTCGTTCGTCGGGCGCATACTCATCGTCCTTATCCTCCTGCCGGCGTTCTACGGTGGATCCGTAACCACGGTCTACGAGTATCTCGGCCAGCGGTTCGGCCCGTGGACACGATCGACCGCATCACTGATGTTCTTCGCGTCACGCATCGTCGGTAGCGGGATCAGGCTGCTGGCGGCCGCCATGGCACTCTCGCTCATCTTCCACTGGCCTCTTGCGTGGGTCGTGCTGATCGGCGCCGGAATCGCCATTGCCTACACGACCTTCGGCGGCATCAAGGCCGTCATCTGGACCGACGCGCTTCAAGCGATCGTCTTTGTCGGGGGTGGGATCGCTGTCCTTGTTTTCCTCTTCTTAGCCACGCCGGGAAGTTGGACCGGCAACCTCACGACAGCGTACGAAGCCGGGAAGCTTCACACGTTCACATGGGACTGGAGCGCCAACAACGACAAAGCCTTCTGGGTACTCATGATCTGGTCGACGGTTCAGACCATGGCTGCCCTGGGAACCGACCAGGATCTCACCCAGCGTATGCTGACCTGCCCGGATCTTCGCCGCGGCCAGCGATCGTTGCTATTCAACGCCTTCATGGGCTTCCCCGTTGTGGTTCTCTTTCTGCTGATCGGCGCGCTCGTCTACGTCTACTACCAGTCGATTCCCCAGGCACCGATCGGATCGATGGCGGCAAAGGACCGCGTGTTCACACACTTCATCTCAACCGCTCTGCCGGTCGGGTATGGGCTCAAGGGTCTGCTCGTGGCCGGCATTTTCGCCGCGGCCATGTCCAGCCTCGATTCCGCACTGGGCGCGCTGTCTTCGACCGCCGTGACGGATTTCTACCGCCCCTACATCCGCCCGCGCGCATCCCAGACGCACTACCTGCGGGTGGCGCGCGTGACCACGTTCCTGTTCGGAATCATCCTGGCCGCGGTGGCGCTGGGCTTCGCCGGGTCCGAGCAGCTTCTGGAGGACGCTTTCGGCTGGGTCGGGTTGATCTTCGGCGGGATGCTCGGCGTATTCCTGCTGGGAGTGTTGACACGAACACGCGGGCGCGACCGCATCAACACACTGGCCATGGTCTCGTCAGTCTTGATTCTCGCAGCGATCAAGTTCTTCCAGGAAGCACGCGACACGGTCTACATCGCGTGGCCATGGTGGATCGTCCTGGGCACGGCATGGACGTTCGTGGTCGGCACGTGCTTCCGCACGAGGCCGGCCGACATCGATCGGGCAGCGGAGCCTGCCTGAATGCAGGTGTTGCACTCAGGCCGCGCTTCGCCTCCCTTGCGGGAATGCTTCCCGGCCTCGGCATCCCGAATTGGGTGGCGAATCCGACGAGGGTGGCATGGGCAAGGGCCGCCTACACCAGCGTTTCCACTTGCCAAAGAGTGTTTTGGGGGCGGTCCTTGCCCGTGACCGGGGCGTCCGGCGGCCGCAGTTGCTCAGCACGGGCAAGCTCAGCTTCATGATGCGAACGGGCTCTTGCAACCCAAGACTGCGTCGGCACTGAGCGTGAATTGGATCTTCCGCTTGCCCATGCCACCCCAAATGGGGCGTAGTCCGGGTCTTCCCGGAAGGGCAATCGTCGAGACCCGAATGCCGATACTTGTTACTATGGGGGTCGCGTGTGCTGTGACTACACCTGTGCTTCAGGGTGTCTGTGCGTGTGGAGGTCAGTGAACAATGAGACGCCATGGAATAGCGAACCTACCGGGTGGAATTGCGACCGGTGTGTTGCTCATGGTCGCGGCCGTTGCCTTCGCAGATGATGGCCGATCTCTCACCTCGCCCGCGAGCGAAGAGGGCATCACTGCCTTGATCCGTGATCTGAGCGATCCGGTTTATGAGAAACGGCAGTTCGCGACGCGCCGGCTATGCGCAATCGGCATGCCGGCGGCGGCGGCGCTTCGGGCCGTGGCCGAGGGGAACGACGTGGAGACTTCTTTGCGAGCCGGAGCCGTTCTCTCCGCTCTGGCTAGCCTGATGTTTGCAGGCGTGGACGTCAGACTGTCCCTCTCGAGTGACCGGATTGCCTGGAACGAATCGCCTGATCTTCACATCACGGTTGTAAACAACAGCCCCTACCCGGCGCGAGTACCGTTCGAGAAAGGTCCGGCAGGGCAAAC
>JAUXGE010000385.1 GCA_030622435.1 Planctomycetota bacterium | reverse complement strand
TGGCGGCCTCGATGGCCGACACCCATCGAGTGTTAGCCCCAACGTCTACCCCGGCATCCTTGTACGTAATCGCCGACATGTATCTCGATCCCAAAGCTGCTTGAACGATCAGTGAGCCTTGTCGTCCGCAAGCCGTCTGACAAACCGGGCCTCTGCCGTCGCAAGTGGGCAGTGGAGCCGCAGGCTCGAGTCCTGTGCGGGTGCAAGCGTAATCCGTGAGTGTCGCACCCGGCGGGACATCCTCCTCCCGATCATCCCGACTGTCTACTCCTGCCGCGCGGGTGCCGGAATGAACCGCGGGTTCCGATCCGTCGTGTTCGCCCGGCAAGCGGTGTACCCAGGCGCGGTACGTGTTTAGCGGTGGGTGGCATGGGCAAGCGGGCGCCGGGCTGGGCAGCCAGGGTGCCGTCTACCTAACCAGGGCGAACTCGGGACCGATACCCCACGGTGCAGCTTGCCCGTGTTGCCCGCCAATGCGTCGCACGCACGGGCAAGGATCGCCAGCAAGTGTTATCTTCGATTCAGAGTCTCGCTGGAGGCGATCCTTGCCCATGCCACCCGAATTCCACGCTAAACAAATACCAGGCGCGCGGCCCGGATTGTACAGGCACATGACGATTCATGTGAACGGTGGGTAAAGACATTAGAGCATTCTCGGATTTCGTGTAGCAGAAGTAGCGCCGCCCCTTGTGGGCGGCGTCGGCCCGGAATACTCGTCACTCACAAGGGGTGACGCTACATGAAAACCGAGCTCGCTCTGGCCGGCGTTTCTGACTTGTGGGCGGCGTCGACCCGGAATACTCGTCACCCACAAGGGGTGACGCTACATGAAAACCGAGATCGCTCTGGCCGGCGTTTCCGACTTGTGGGCGGCGTCGGCCCGGAATACTCGTCACCCACAAGGGGTGACGCTACATGAAAACGGAGCTTGCTCTGGCCGGCGTTTCCGGCTCCTGCAGATCAGGTTTCACGGTGCCCGGGGAGCGGGGGATGGCCCTGATCCCTCGTTATGGCCTGCTCATTCTCGGGAAACGGTCAAGGACCGAGAACTTCCACCGTGCAGCAGTCTGCCGGTCAGTACCACATCGGCCCACTGGAGGAGGGCGGGGAGGTCGCCGATCAATGGCTGGGCTTTGCGGTTCGAGAGTTCTCGGCCTTGGAGCAGCGGCCGATCCTGGTTGTGGCGGCGGCGGAGAATCGATGAGCCACCATTCCCTGCGGATCGGGAAGCGGCAAGGAGCGAACAGTGCTCCTGGTAGTGGGCACTATCTCGGAGAGATGCAAAGCCCGGTACGGGACACGGGGTTTGCATAAGGGTGCGGGTGCGGTCAGCGACGGGCGAGCTGCCGCGTAATCGTCCGTTGCCATTCAGTCATCCTGCACCGGGTCATCCCGGCAGAGCGAGTCAAACAGATGAAAAAGTTACAGCGTTGGTTGGGTGAGCGTTCGCTGAACTCGCAGGACAGTGACGCCCGGCTTCGTGCCGTGGAGAAACTCGCGGCGCTATCGGATCCTCAGTCGGTTACTCCCTTGATCGAGGCGCTCGACGATACTGACTCGGAGGTCCGAGCCAGTGCAGCGGCAGCTCTGGGCAAGCTGGGCGATCCCCGGGCAATCGAGCCGTTGGTCACGAAGTTGCTGCACGAGCTCGAGATGCCGGTCCTCGAGTCTGTGACGGACGCCCTGAGCCTGATCGACGAGCGGCGGGCGATGGCGATGTTGCAGGCCCATCTTGACGACCAGAACATCAGCGTGAGTCAGGCGGCGGCGTGGGGACTGAGAAGGGTCGGCTGGGATAACCTGAGCGGCGAGGAGAAGGCGCGGGTTGCCCTCATCCGCGCAGACTGGGACCTGATCGCCGACATCGGGGTTGAGGCCGTCGCCCCACTCTCGGTTGTTCTGGGCGAAGGAACACAGCGCACGCGGATGGATGCGGCTGAGGCGTTGGCCCAGATCGGAACGCCTGAGGCCATCCAGGCCATCGTGGATGTTCTGGCGGATTTAGCTGAGGACCAGGAAGTTCGAGAGGTCATGGCCAAGACCCTCCGCCGGCTTTGCCCGGATGAACTGACGGATGCCCAGAACGTGATAATCTGCATCGCCCTGGATGAATGGGCTGACCTGGTAATCCTCGGATCACCGGCCGTCGGCACGTTGACCGACGTGCTGTACCGGGGATCCGCACGCGCACGTGAACGAGCGGCACAGACTCTGGGTAAAATCAGGACCGATGAGGCACTTGATGCACTGCTGCATGCCCTGTCAGATGCGGGGCAGGAAGTGGCGGTTCGAGCCTTTGCGGTCAAATCCCTAGCAGAAAAGGCCACTCCTGGGACCACAAAGGCCATCGCCCGGGCTCTTGGTGATGAAGCCTGGGAGGTCAGGACGTCGGCGGCGGGAGCCCTCGAGCAGATCGGCTGGAAGCCTGCGGATGAAGCTGAGAGCGTCCTATTCTCTATTGCCAGGCGGGATTGGGCAGGTGTTGAATCGGCCGGTGAGGCGGCCGTCGAGCCATTGGTGAAAATCCTGCAGTATTCGTCGGTCGGCGCAGATGCGGGACGTACACTCGTTGCGCTTGGTTCGCCGGGCGTCGAGGCGCTCGTAGCCTTGGTGAAGGATGCTGACCAGCCCCCCGCGGCGCGTGAGGTGGCCGCGACTGCCCTGAGCTTTGCCGATGATGCTCGGGCCACCGAGCCGCTGATCACGATGCTCGAGGATCCGGACATGTGCGTGCGCCAGACGGCCGCGTGGACACTCGAACGACTCGGGTGGCAGCCGAGTGATCCGTGGCAAAAGGCTGTGGTTGCCATAGCTCACGAAGATTGGGACGAGGTGTGTCGATTGGGTGAGTCGGCCGTCGAGCCGTTGATCCAAATGGCCACCAATGGGATGGCCCCGAGTGAACCGACCGCGGCACTCGAGTACATCATAGAGACCTCCCCGGGAAGCCTGTCGGTCGGTCAGTTGCGGACCGTCGCGGAACTCGGGGATCCTTCAGACTCTTCCACGATGCAGATCCCCAACACGAAGGCTTCTCTTGGCACGGCGGTCGCGGTTGACTGCAAGCGTCTTCGCGAACTCGCGCGACACGAGCTTCTTCGGCGAGGTGTCATGACCTGATCGGCTCGTGTATCCCAGCCGTTTTCGGCCGGAGTTCATAATTGATCCACCGGTTGGAAACCGGTGCCACACAGGTCCACCGACTGGAAGCCGGTGCGACACAGGTCCACCGGTTGGAAACCGGTGCCACACAAGGGGGAGGGAAGGTTTCACCGGTTGGAAACCGGTGCCACACTCATGTGCCCTGATTCCCAGACCCCACCTCACCCTGTACGATTCACGGCAATGATCATCACCATCGACGGTCCTGCCGGTTCCGGGAAATCGAGCGTGGCGCGCGGTCTTGCCGCCCGATTGCAGATTGCCTATCTCGATACCGGGGCCATGTACCGGGCCGTTGCCCATGCCGCTCTCCAACGCGCCGTTGACTTCGACGATGAAGACGCCCTTGCCGCGTTGGCTCGGTCGATCGAGTTGGAACTCGACTGCGGGCTGACGCACACGCGCGTTCAGGTCGATGGGCAGGATGTCAGCGATGCGATCCGCAGTCTCGCCGTGAGCAGTGCGACCGCACGAGTTGCCCGGTGCCAGTCAGTCCGCGATCTGCTCGTCGAGCGTCAGCGGGAGATCGGTCGATCGCTCGGATCGTTCGTGGCCGAGGGACGCGACCAGGGCAGTGTGGTCTTCCCCAACGCCGAAGTGAAGTTCGTGCTCGAAGCCAGCCTGGACGAAAGAGCGGCACGCCGCGTTCGGGAAATGCAGACCGACGGTGGCGGCGTAGAATTTGCAGAGGTAGTGGAGAACCTTCGAGCCCGCG
Source organism: Planctomycetota bacterium (assembly GCA_030622435.1). Lineage (GTDB taxonomy): Bacteria > Planctomycetota > Phycisphaerae > UBA1845 > UBA1845. The sequence goes on along the minus strand of JAUXGE010000385.1, from coordinate 196 downwards.
ACGCAGTCGATGCGAAGCAATGGGATGCCCTGATGGCCCCGGGTCGAGCGTCCGTGGTCGATACGTCCGATATGACCTTAGCTGAGGTGGTTGATACTCTGGTCGAGCACGTTCAAGCCGCGGGGTAGGCTCCCGGCATCCGTGATTACACAGGTCCGAGATGTGACCATTCGACGCGTGTGGCGGCAGTCGAGGC
>JAUXGE010000414.1 GCA_030622435.1 Planctomycetota bacterium | reverse complement strand
GACCAGGATACGAACACCCCATCTTTGATGCCCCGCTCGCCCGCATCCCAGGCCATTCTGACGCTGTGTACGGCCATCCGACGCCCCAGCAGCGAATCGGTCGCACATCACGCCCTCCATCCTAACCGATTCGTCAGAGGTTTACCAGCGATAACCTGAACCACCTGCCCCGATACCACCCCCGAGGTCAGTCACAGACGTGCCGAGGAGCACACAGGTGCCAGCCCCCTTCCGGCAAAGTGAATCTTCGGTCAAAATCGAGCCATGTGTGGTTCCGGCAAGAACTCCGCTGATCGAGAGGATGCGGCCGGCGAGACAGACATGAACGAGAGCAAAACCCGACGCGGGACGATCACATTCCTTGCCGGCTGCATGTTCAGCGGCAAGACGACGGAGTTGCTGCGCCGACTTGCCGCCTACCCGCCTGGGTCGAGCGTCGTGTTCAAACACGTGACCGACCGGCGCTATTGTGCGAACGCCGTCGTATCCCACGATGGCAAAACATGGCCCGCCGTCCCGATCACGGCTGCGGGCGAGGTTCTCCCTCATGTTGAACCGGGGATTCGGATGGTAGCCGTCGAGGAAGCCCACTTTTTCGATGATCGCGTGATCGAGGTGGCACAGGAACTGGCCGACCGTGGCGTCAACGTGATTCTCACGGCACTCGACTGTGATAGCTGGGGTCGACCGATCGCCATCGCACAGCGGCTACTCGATCTCGCGGATGAGCCCATCATCAAACAAACCGTTTGTGCACGCTGTGGTGGTGTCGGTTGCCGCAGCCAGAGACTCACGCCCATCATCGACGGCAATATGGTTGGCGGTTCGGAAAGCTATGAACCACGCTGCGAAGCTTGCCTGCAACCTCCACCAGAACCACCGCCGGAGATGGCGTAGATCGGATTACTTTTCGCGTACTATTGAGGAATCTAGTCTGCTACGGATTGGCCTCAGCGCAGTTGACCCGTACCCAGAGGTCGCTCGCGGCAGGATCGGTTCCCCTGTTCTTCGATGCGGCCAGGAAGTCCCCATCGACCGTGAACAGCCGCTCGACCTCGAGCCCGATGCTCAGCTCCCACCCGAACCGCGCCACGAGATGGGGAGAAAGGCTGCCGTCCGAGTTCACACCCGCCGTCGTTTGTTCGTCGGAGCCGGCCACTCCTTCGATCACCAGTCGGTCGTCTAGAACCTCGTTGACCTGATCCTCATACACCTGGATGAATGGGCGCGAGTCTTCCAGGCACGTCTGTCCGTCCACACCGGTCATCCGTGCGCTGTGGATCATGCTTTCGCCCAGGTCAACCCGGCAAAACTCCGCCTCGACCCATTCCCCGCTACCGTCCGTGAGCACTTCCAATTGAACACGCACCCAGCAACCTTCAAGCTGTGACAATTCACCGATCACCGTGCCCAAGGGTATTTCAGCCAGTGGGTGATCCTCGATCGTGAACCGGTCCCGGTTGTCGAGCACGTATTGGAGTTCCGGCGGCACCTCATCGAGCGTCACCGTGGCGAGGTTTTCGTACAGGGACGGTGACAGGGCCAGTGTCGCCTCGAGGCACTGACCGGACAGGCGCATCAGCTCACAATCCGTCCCCTCACCCTCCTCCGCGAGAAGACAGGCCTCGGGTGTCGATATGTAGCCAAAACAGCCGCCGATCAGAGATACCAGCACCAAGGAGACCACGATGCATCTTGACGTAGTCATGTCGATTCCCCTGAACGATCCGTCACAGAGTCGGGCCCGTCGATTACTTCCAGACGACTTCCGCCGCGTCGAACACCGGGCCGTCCGTGCAGCACAGGCGATAGGACCAGCCGTCGGGATCGGCATCATCGCGGATGGGAACGACACAGGACTGGCACAGTCCGGTGCCACAGGCCATGCTCCGTTCCATGCAGACGTAACAAGTGATACCGCGCTGGACGCAATACGTCCCGATGCACTCCAGCATGACCTCCGGCCCGCACGTATAGACGACCAGGTCTGCAGGATCGATCGGGTTGGCCTGGTGATACGCCTCCATGGCCGAACCGACGTGACCATGAAAACCGAGCGAGCCGTCGTCCGTGCTGATCACGACACCCGCCTCGCTTCGGGCAAACTCGATTACCGCGGGGTGGGCCTCCTTAGCGTCCACGGAGGGAGCCGGAGCCAAGTCAATTGTAAGTGGCAGCAAGTCGGCGCTCTGCGCTCCGCACATGGCTACAACGCGCTTGCCGGCTTGCTCCAACGCCTCTGCCAGCCAGAACATAGGCGGCAGGCCGACACCACCTGCAATCAACCACGCGACAGGCTTGGCCTGGTCGATGGGAAACCGGTTCCCGACCGGACCCAGCAGGCTGATCCGATCTCCCCGGCCAAGCGCCGCCATCCACCGGGTTGCGGTTCCCACGACGCGGTACATCACGTCGATAAACGCGTCATCCGCAACTCGTTTCAGCCCGGCGATACTGAACGCGCGGCGCAGCAACGGTCCGGTTGGCTGATCCACGTGAAGGTCAACGGCGGCTTGGCCATCATCAGCACGGTTGTCATGCCCATCGCTCGCGACCTCTTCAGGGCGAAGATGCACGAACTGGCCGGGATAGGCATCCGCGAAACCACTCACACGGAGAGTCAGCCGGAGATGCTCGCGGCATACTGATGCGTTCTCCTCGACGTGGGCAGTCCGAATGCCGACGTTCGCGCGATCGCTTCGGCCGGTTTGGAT
>JAUXGE010000382.1 GCA_030622435.1 Planctomycetota bacterium | reverse complement strand
GTCCGTCCGGTGCCGGGGGCTTGCCCAGCCCGGTATTCTGGGGCGCCGATCTCGGATGCGACCCCTATTGGACGGATTGGACACAATACGACCTGGTACATGCATTCAACGAAGGAATCATTCCCAGCGGAGTGTATGACCTCCAAGTCATCGACAGCTCGTGCTCTCAGGACGCTGAAGGCCACTACTCTCCCGCCCTGACTATAACGCAGAGCACATGGGCCGACTTGGTTCAGGACTGCAGCACAACACCTTGCAAGCCGCCGGACGGCAGCACGGGCATCGTCGATATCACCGCGATTCTGGACAAGTGGAAGAACCTGCCGGGCAACGTGAAGAAGGTACGCGCGGACATCGAAGGATCACCGGCAGGTGACCACCGGCTGCCGGACCAGTCGATCAACATCACCGACGTGACCTATTGCCTCAGCGCATTCCTGGGTGATACGTATCCGGGCCCAGGCTTCCCAGCACCGAGTGATCCGCCGTCATGCCCGTAGGATAGAACCGTTCGGTTCCTACTCAGTCAAGGACGAAGGACATGCTCACGACGGACGAAATCCGGAGTTTCTTCCCGGCAATCCAGACTTCGCCGGATGTCATTCTCGACAACGCGGGCGGTTCGCAGGTCCCCAAGGGGGTCGCAGACGCAATCCGCGACTACATGTTGGAGAACTACGTTCAGGTCGGCGCCGACTACGAAACCTCGCAACGCTCGACCGGCACGGTTGCGAAGGCCCACGAGTTCATCGACCTGTTCATGAACGGCGTCGGGTGTGGCCACGCGATACTAGCCTCTTCGACCACGGTTCAGTGTGCCGTGCTCGCGGACTGCTACGCCCGTGCTGCGCGCGGTGGTCGAAATGAGATCATCGTCGCCGAGACAGCGCACGAGGCGAACGCCGGCCCATGGTACAGGCTGGCGGACCGTGGCTTTGTGGTTCATACCTGGGCGTTCGACCTCGAAAGTCTGGAACTGCACCTCGCGGATCTGGAGAACCTGCTTTCCGATCGAACCCTCCTCGTCGCGTTCCCCCATGTCTCGAACGTGCTGGGAAACGTTGACGACGCCCAGGCGATCACGAAGGCTGCTCACGGCGCCGGGGCTCGCGTCGTGATCGACGGCGTTGCCTACGCCCCGCATCGGGCCATCGACGTGGCGACCCTGGAAGCCGACTGGTATGGCTATTCCACCTACAAGGTGTTCGGGCCGCACATGGCGGCGATGTTCGGCACGAACGAAGCCTTCGAGGAACTCGACGGTCCCAACCATTTCTTCATTCCGCGGGAGGAAGTGCCGTACAAGTTCGAGCCCGGCGGACCGTCACACGAAGGCTGTGCGGGGTTGCTTGCCTTGTGGCCCTACCTCGCGGCCCTGGCCGGAGGCGCAGTGGACGGCGAGCCGGATCGCAAGAGTGTCGAGAAGGCTTTTGATCGGATCTCGGTACTGGAGGATCCGCTGCTACACCGTATGCTCGAGTATCTCGGCACGAAGCCGGACGTTCGGATCATCGGGCCGGCCTCCCCGTCACCCAGTCGTGTGGCCACGGTCAGCTTCGTCCATCGCAGCAAACGTTCCGCCGAAATAGCGAAGGCGGCCAACACCGCCCACTTCGGCATTCGGTACGGCCACTTCTACGCCTACCGCCTGTGCCACCGCCTGGCACTGGAGGGCGTCCTGCACGACGTGGAGGACGGCGTGGTCCGGGTCAGCATGCTGCACTACAACACGCTCGATGAAATCGACGGGCTCATTCGCTGTTTCGAGGAACTCCTCTGATTTCGCGCCCAGGTAGGGTGCGCGCTCGCGCACCGCCTAACCGTGCGGCATCACCATAGGAACGGATCATCCAGCCCATACCGTAGTCTTCGAAGGCGCCGGCTCGTGGACCAGGCCATGAACATCACGGATGTGACCTATTGTCTCGGCGCGTTTCTCGGTGATACGTATCCGGGACCAGGGTTCCCCGTACCGAGCGATCCACCGTCGTGCCCGTAGGAATGGTGAGCGGGCTTGGACCCGCTTCTTGTGAGGCGGCGGAGCGTGTAGAGGCCATGCGGCCAGCGGTCTACCTATTCTCCAGCCGGTTGATCCTTGCCAGGAACGGCGCAACAAAGGGCTGGTTTTCGCGTCCTTGCACGGCTGTGCGGTAGGCCTCGAGTGCGTCGTCGGCGTAATCTTCCTGGCCGAACAAGGCCAGGAGGTCGTTCGCCGCTGCGGCCTGCGCCGTCACCGTCCAATGGCGCTCGACCTTGCCGTGCACGCTTTCCAGAACATTCATGGCCGCCGTGATCTCGGTAAGACCAGCAATACCGGCCGCTTCGGCCTTGGTTCTCTCGGCGTCGATATCCGCCTCGGCAAGCTGCAGGGAGTCCGCCGTTTTCGCAAGGAAAGCGGCATTGTGCGAAGCGGCGCGGTAGCGGGCATAGTAGATTCTGGCTTTGGCGAGCCGGGCATCGGCCTCGAGGGCGGCGATATACCCACCCATCCAGCGGTCCAGCAGGCGCATGCCGAAAGCGGAATTCTGCTGAGCATCCGGGGACATCCCCTCCGTCTGCCCGCGTGCGTTGCTGATCCACTGATCGGCATACCGCGCCGCCTGACCGGCAATCCGAGCGGCATCGTCGAAATGCCCGATGGCCTCGTCCTCGAGTACTTCGGCCTCCGACTCGATCCGGCTCAGCTCAGCCTGAGCCTCCGTGGCGGTCGCGGTCGCATCGGTAATGCGCTCCCGCACCCGATCCTCACCGGCCTGGTATCTCCGTTTGACGTCCTCCAGGTGGGCAATCTCCTGGTCCAGCACGACAACGGCCTGCTGCCGTCCCTCGATAATGGCGGCAAACGCGGCATACTCACGCTGGTAGTGCAGGAGTCCGTGCTCAGTGGTGAGGTTCGTCGGCGAGCCGTTTTCCACGTACTTCCCGGCGAGGTAGTCGGCACTCTCGTCGATCTGAGCGAACGGATAGTCTCCGTACATAAGGGCGTGCGCTTCACGAGAAGCCTTACGGTGAGCCCGATCCTGCTCGAGTAGCTTTGCGGCGAAGCGTTCGTCGCCGTCGGAATCGGAGAAATCGATGCCGTCGGCCTTGATGCGGGCCATCGTTTGCAGGGCCTCCTTGCCCCTCGCATCGGCCGCCAGGAATCGAGCTTCGATGTCACTTATCGTGCCGTTCAGCTCTGCAAGGGTCGTGCGATCCTTGTCCAGGCTTCCGCCCAGTTCGTCCAAATCGCTCCGGAACGCGCCTAGATAATCGTCTATCCGGTCGTCTCCGGCGAGCGACTTCACGGCCTCCGACTCCGCAACCACAGTCGCCAGCGCAGCCAGCGTGCGACGATACCGGTCGCCTTCACTCCGCTTCAACTGGGCCGCTGTCGCTCCGGACAGCCCCTTGTGGAAGGAGATCGAAGCCTTGAGACGAGTCGCCTCGGCATGGTTCCTGGATGACTCGTCACCAATTGTAACGCTAAGGGCCCGGTTCACGGCGGCCAGAGCATCGTCAAGCTTGCGCTCGTTCTCGTCGGCAAGGTTCAGAGTTTCCGAGAGTCCTGTCCGGACCTGGGTGGAGACGTTGGAGTATCGCGCCTGAGCCGGCCTGGGTTCACCTTGCTCGGGCCAGTCGATTGGGGGGAAGTCCTCCCACAATTCGGAATGAACCTGTTGATAATCATCCGCCAGGTCTTCGGAAAGGTCATCAGCTTCGACCTCGATGCCCTGATCGTCCAACATCTCCGACAGGATCATCCTGTATGTCAGGGTCGCGTCGAATTCATCGAGAAGCCGGCGCGCCCGCTCCAGCTCTACCGATGCCTCGGACTCCACTACCTGTTGTGCGTCCTGTAGCATTGGTGGCAGGAACCATGCAGCGCCGCAGAGGATCACACCCGCAACCGAGAAGATCAGCACGATGAGGTTCTTGTTCACGTTCGGCTCCCAGTCTGTCGTTGGAGTCTGAGCCGCCCTTGGACGACCTGTCCCTTCGGACGGCAGAACACCAGCGTTCCGCCCCTTTCACAGGATGACCGATAAGCAGGGTGGCACTTCGCAGGCGGCCATCAGAAGCAAGGGCGGGTCGGAGTTCGTTGCACCCGAGCAGTTCTCCACAGGCGGCACTCGCCCTCGGCTCCAGGGGGCCGCGCAGCAAAAACGCACACCCCCCACGCTTATTCAGACCACGGGCTCATTG
>JAUXGE010000224.1 GCA_030622435.1 Planctomycetota bacterium | reverse complement strand
GGGAGGAAGCATGAAAGGTCGGGGGATCACACAAGCCGGTGGAGCCACGTGCGTTGACATTGGTTGTGATAGACCGGGCAGGCTCGGGAGATCGTCACCTCGGACAGCCGCCGTCGGCATGCAGTTCGGCCTGCCGATGTTCGGCTCGACAACGACAATCGTGGAATCGACTCAGGTTCCAATGGGACCGGGTCGCATTGTCGCATTGGTTGGACCGTCCGGGAGCGGGAAGACAACCGCGCTGGCACAGATCGAGTCCCGGTATGCCGGTAGCTGCCGGGTCGAGCGGATCATGTTTCCGCCTGAAGAAGCCGTTGTGGATCGTATTGCACCAGGGGCTCCCCTGTCCGAGGCGCTCACGATCCTGACGGCGTGCGGGTTGGCCGAGGCGCATCTCTGGGTTCGTCCGTTTGTGGTGCTTTCCGATGGGGAGAAGTTTCGGGCCCGCCTCGCCCGGGCGGTCGCGCTGCACGCCCGGTGCGGTGGCTCGGCCCCGCTGCTCTGCGATGAGTTCTGTTCAACGCTGCACCGCCGGGTGGCCAGGGCGGTCAGTTACAACCTGCGCAAGCTCGTCGATACGCAGCGTCTTTCCGTAGTCGTTGCATCCAGCAACGACGACATCCTGCCGGACCTCCAACCGGATGTTGTCGTGTGGATGAAAGGGGCGGGCCGCTGCGAGACCGAACCTCGCACGGTACGTCCCGGGAAATCCCCGGGCATCAGGCGACGGCTCAGGATCGAACCCGGTTTCAAACGCGACTATGACACGTTTGCCCCGATGCACTACCGGGCAACCGACGAGCTGGGTTTCGTCGATAAGGTGTTCGTCATGCGAGACGGAGCGGGCAGCGAGCCGGTCGGCATCGTCGTCTACTCGCACGCCCCGCTCGAACTCGCTCTGCGCAATCGTGCGACCGACGGCTGGTTCTCGTGCAACCCGAAACGGGTGAACAAGTCACTTCGAATCCTCCGCCGTCTGGTCATCCACCCCGACCTCCGCGGGTGCGGCCTGGGTCACTTCCTCGTACGCCGGACGCTGCCGTCGGTGGGAACCGAATACGTCGAGTGTCTGGCGTCGATGGGTGAGTTCAACCCCGTCTTCGAGAAAGCGGGCATGAAGCGGATCGGGCAGTGCGAAATACCCAGGGCATGCCAGACCGCGATCGAGACGCTCAGAGCGATGGATGTGGATCCGCATGGCCTCGAGTTCGCGACCCTGGTTGGTCGCCGGCGACGTGTGCGCGAGATCGTCGCGCGGGTCGTGCAGGATTGGTATACCGCCACAACGGCGGACGGCAAGGCACGTGTTGATCGGCAATCGCCGCAACTCTTGGCGCAGACGTTCCGGGGATTGATCGGTTCGAGACCGGTCTACTACCTGTGGCGCAAGAGCGGCGCGATCTGATACGGGAATCGGCATGAAAGGACACCAATCGATCTTCCTTCCTCCTCTCCGCCCGAGCCCGTCGGAGACGCGTGCGCCGGTGCGCCTCCGACGGGTTCCCACCTTTCCCGATGCCATGAGTCGTTTGGATGCAGTTGGACTACTGCTCCGCCAAGGCTGTTTCGAGGCGGGTGCCACTGGTGGCTTGTCCACCAGTGCTTTCGAACGACTGCGTGTAATCAATCTGCAAGGAGAGGCATGATGATCCGGTCTGCCGATTCAAGGCTCGCCGCCGACCGAGCGAATCCTACGACAAGACGTGGCAGTGCCACCCGCCGTCGCACGGAGCAGGCCCGGCGCCGTCGCGTTCACGCCCCTCTGGAGTGCCACCGTCCTGACGTAGCGAGGTGATCGGTGTTCATCCAGCCTACGGCCTCTGCTGTGGAATGACGGCTGTTTATCGGCCGTGCCTGGTGAATGCAATGGCAGTGACGTTACTTGCACCGATACGCTACGTCAGTCCCTCCAAACGTGGGCAACTGTAGCCGATACCCGTAATTGGCCAGTAAGAAAGGATCGAACGCTTGAGGCAGCGTGGCGTCCGGCGTCCCAGCAGGTGCGTGACGGGCATGCCTGCGTGGGTTTCTCAAAGGCTTGCCGAGGATCTTCACCGCGGAGTAATGCAGCATGGTTTTGCCGGATGGCGACTACGGGACGGCCGTGTCATGGGCTGAGCCCGACCGGATATGCTTTACACGCCGTGTTAAAGACTATGAGCTTGTCGGGTGGCTCGCCCTCGCGTTCGGGCTGGCTATGCTCCTGTTCGGGATCTATGGATCGGCATCGGCCATCGCCGCAATCGATATGGAACGTGTTTTTCTTGTTGCCGGTGGCGGCATCCTCACGGCGGCCGGTGTGCACTTCTGCCTTTGGCGCACCGGGGTCATCATCGATCGCGATTGTGGGCTGGTCATGCAGTGGTGGGGATTGGTCACTCCGTTTTGGTCGAAAGATCATCCGTTGGACGGCTTCGTTCGGGTCAAGGTCTGTCCGGATGAGCCGAACTGGCGCTCCCTGCCCTGTGACTTGGGCAGTGAACGTGCCGGGAATGTGTATCCGGTGCACCTTGTTGGTCCGGTTGGTGAGGTGGAGTTGACTCGGTTGAAAGACGCCGACGAAGCACGCATGTTCGCCAACGAATTGGCCGGCCATCTCGGTATCGAATATCACGCTGTGCCGGGGATCAGCGGATCGTAGCAAGGTCGTCGAGAGATTCTCGAACACGATAGACGGTGTAGCGGCCGCCGTTCCCGCCGGCTAAAGCCATGGGCTACCCAGCCTATGCTGTCCTTCTGGGGAGTTTATTTCTGCGCTTGCGCAGCTTTGGATCGAGCCACAGCCACCATCCGCTGAGGACAAGGAACACTAATCCGGCGCTCACCGCGGGCATGATCCAATTATGGTACCAGCCAGCAAAGAACGAGCCGTCGTGGATATCCTCAAACAGGTCCGAAGGTCGCCAGGAAACGCTCAGCACGTCACCTGTCACAGCGCATACCTGGATTTCGGAATGATGATGCTCAGAATGGACCCTGAAGACGCGCTTGCCCGGGCGAAAGTCGATCCGCTCGATATCCTCAACTGATGTGAAATCGGGGTGGTTCTGCGCCAGGAGAACACCGAACAGTCCTTGAACGGTGATGAAATCCTCCACCCCGCCTTCGGCGCCGAGTTGCGTCGGGGGCTGGATCCAACCGTTCCTTTTCTTGATGAGCAGCAGAAAGCCCGTGGCAGACATGTACACAAACACGGCTGACAAAATGATGCCGGTCCAGGTGTGTGTCGTCCGCAAGAGCTTGGATAGTGCCATTCGCACCTCCAAAGTAGTCGTCGGAAACGGTGGAGTGGGACGACACTCGCCGGTAAGAAACAATGGCACGCATGCCTACCTGCCCTACCCCCTTGAAAAATGCGGTCCGCGCGCCTGCGCCGGGTGCCCAGTTATTACACCCGGCTCACATCTTCAGAAGAGGGGTCCGCCGACGATTCGCATCCCCCACGGCTGAAGCCATGGGCCACCCAGTCTTACGCCACCTTTGCGCACACCTTCTTCGCGGCGTCGGTGAGGTCATCGGCCGTGATCAGTTGTGGGATGGCTGCTTCTTTCAGCAGCTCGCGGGCGCGATCGACGTTGGTGCCCTCGAGCCGGACCACGACAGGTATGTTGAAGCCGATCTCCTTGGCGGCCGTGATGAGCGCCTCGGCGATCGTGTCGCATTTGGCGATCCCGCCAAAGATGTTGACGAGAACTCCTTTGACCTTCGAGTCGGAAAGGACGATGCGAAACGCCTCGGTGGCCTCCTCGGCCGTCACGGACCCGCCGACGTCGAGGAAGTTGGCAGGCTCGCCGCCGTGCAGCTTGATGAGGTCCATTGTGGCCATTGCCAGCCCGGCCCCGTTGACAAGGCAGCCGATGTTCCCGTCGAGCGGAATGTACGAGAGGTTGTGTTCCTTGGCCCGCAGCTCCATCGCGTTCTCTTCGGCGGGGTCGAACATCTCCTGGAGCCGCTTGTGGCGGAAGATGGCGTTGTCGTCGAAGTTCATCTTGGCGTCGATCGCCAGAATCTGACCGTCGGTGGTTCTAACGAGCGGGTTGATCTCGGCCAGTGCACAGTCGTAGTTTTTGAACACGTTGACAAGACCACGGAGAACCTTCGTGGCAGCCTTCTTCTGTTCTTTCTCGGTGAAACCGAGACTCGCGATGAGCTGCGCACACTGGAAGTCGATCATGCCCAGGTGCGGGTGCAGCCAGCGTTTGATGATAGCGTCGGGCTTCTCCTTGGCGACGACCTCGATCTCGACCCCGCCTTCCCGCGAGACCATGACGACGGGCGTCCGCTTTGCCCGGTCCATGACGACGGCCACGTAGTACTCGCTCTCGATGTCGACGGCGTCGGCAATCAGCAGCTTCTTGACCTCGATGCCTTCCGCTCCGGTCTGGGGTGAGACCATCCGGTTGGACAGCATGAAGGTGGCGGCTTCACGGACCTGGTCTGCCGTGTCGCACAGCTTGACGAACCCGGCCTTGCCGCGCCCACCGGCGAAGACCTGGGCTTTGACGACGCACTTGCCGCCGATGTCGTGGAAGGCGGAGACGGCTTCATCAACCGTCGTGGCCACTAGGGATTTCGGGACGGGTACGCCGGCCTCGGCCAGCAACGCTCTTGCCTGGTATTCGTGCACCTTCATGAGAGTGGCATCCGTTGGGTTCGAGGACTGTTCATGGTATCACGCGCCGTTGCGGCTATGTGGCGTATTGTGGCGTATTCGCGCGGACGAATCAACCGGGCCCGAATGCGACCGCGAGGCGATCCGGTCATCTCCCCGCCATGGGGCACGGCGGGGCACGGGCTCGGCAGGGACCTGTATCCGTGCCGGCGCGTCTGCGGTACCATGGGAGTGGTCGATCATGAACAGGGGAGTCTTTCAATGCCCATGCAACAACCCGCTCCGGAAGTGCTGTCGATGATTCTGTGCGATCAGATCATCACAGACCGGCTGACCGGCAAGCAGTCGCTCATCGGGATGTTCGCCAAGATTCATGCGCGAGCTTTTCCCGCCGCTCACCCCCAGCTTTGCGTATACGTCACTCTCACGGAGGGGCGTGGGGAGACGGAGCTGACGATTCGCGTTGCGGACGCGAACGACGCCCGACCTCCGATCGTCGAAGGCCGGGGGAAGGTCCGGTTTCGTGACCCGCGAACGATCGCCAACCTGGCGCTCCAGTTCCACGGGCTGACGTTCCCGGAGCCGGGAGGATATCGAGTCCAGCTCTACTCCGGATCCGAATTGCTCCGGGAGGCGCGCCTCGAATTGATCCAGGTGAAGCCCCGACCGGCGGGGGAAAAGCCTGAGAGTCCCCCCGAGCCGGTCTGAACTCAGACGCGTAGCATCTTGCACGCGGGCACGAAACTGCTCGACGGCATGTGTAGCCGTGCCATCGGCGCGCGGATCTACGAGTCTTTTTCCATCCCCGGCGCGCGATCGAACGGCGCGGCTTCGACCGTGCCGTCGGCGCGCTGCTGGAGCAGTTGGATCTTCAGTTCGGCTTTGCTGAGGATCTCCCGGCATTGCTTGACGAGCGTCATACCGCGCTCGTATTGGCCGATGGATTCCTCGAGGCCGATCTTGCCCTGCTCGATTTGCCCGGCAATCGTCTCGAGCTGCTCCAGCGCTTCTTCGAATGTCAGCTTTCGCTTTCCCATGGTTCGTCAAACAACTCCAGTTGGCTGAGGTTGATCACTTCCGATTCGAACTCACCGTCGGCAATCTCGGTCGCGACGCGCTGCCGATCTCGTAACTGCTCGAGCGAACGGACCACGCGGCGCCCCTTGCGCGTTCGGGTAATGGAGAAGCCTCGGCTAAGCACACTCCTGTAGCCCATCGCGGTGAGGAGTTCCTCCAAACTCCGAACGTGCTGGCTGTGCAGTGACAGGCGGTGGTGCATGGCTGTCGAAAGACCGGCTGCCGCCCGCTCCAGGCGGTCGGTGAGCCGGGGGAGGACGCCCCCGGGAGACACATGGTCGAGACGCTGAGTCTGGCGGTCAAACGCCCGGGTGGTCTCGGCCAGTCGGACCGACAGCGCCCAGGCCAACCGGTGTTCGGCGTCGCGCAATCCTATCGCTTGCTTGCGCAGATGCGTATGCGGTGCGATCCGCTGAATCACCGGTTCGATCTCGTCGAGCCGACGGCGGCTGGACCGGATGCGCCCGTTCAGGGAACGGTGCAGCCTGCCGCTCAACTCATCAACGAGCTGCTCGCGCCGATGCACCGGATCCAGCGGTCTCCTGAAGGCGATTCGCTGTCTGACCGCGGTCAGTCGCGTTGCCAGAAGTTCCGCGCGAGATTGGACCGCACGCAAGAGCCGTGATGCGCGGGTGCTGAGGTCGGCGAGCACCTCCTCCCGCACGGGGACGGCCAGCTCGGCCGCCGCCGTTGGTGTGGCGGCGCGGACGTCGGCCACAAGGTCGGCGACGGTAACGTCCACCTCGTGCCCGACGGCACTGATGGTGGGTATCCGGCCGGTAAAGATCGCACGCGCCACGATTTCCTCGTTGAACGCCCAGAGGTCTTCCAGTGAACCGCCGCCGCGGCCGACGATCAGGAGGTCGATTCCGCCAAGTGCCGCATCGTTGGCATTGAGGCGCCGGATGGCGTCCGCGATCTCCTCGGCCGCACCGGGTCCCTGGACGCGGACGGGATCGATGATCACTTCGAGGCACGGGTACCGTCGTTCCAGCGTCCGCAGGATGTCCGTGAGGGCGGCGCCGGTCGGGCTGGTGACGAGGGCGATCCGGCTCGGGTATGCCGGGAGGGGCTTTTTGTGACGCTCGTCGAATAGCCCTTCACGGCTCAGCTTTTCGCAAAGTTGGCGAAACGCGAGCTCCAGCGTGCCGACACCGCGAGGCTCCAGCTTACGCGTGTAGAGCTGGTAGCGCCCCGCTCGCTCGAACACCTCGATACCACCCGTGGCGATGACGGCGAGCCCATCGGTCGGCTCGAACTTCAGCGTGCCCGCGCTACTCCGCCACATGACGCACGACAGCTCGCTGAAGCTATCCTTGAGTGTGAAGTACAGGTGGCCGCTCGAGTGGCGTTTGAAGTTGCTTATCTCGCCTGCGACATGAACGGTAGGGGGCAGTGTGGATTCGATCGCCTCCCGCACCAGCGCGGTGACTTGCGAGACGGTCAGCGGACCGCCGCCACCGGCGCGCGGCGGTTTGGTCGATCTTGCCTGAATACGATTCGGATCAAAGGGTTGTCGCGCCATCGCGCCAGCTATTGGATCGCGTTTGCGCAGGCGATGCAACCTCCTTCTGCCGCATTGTCGGCTCCCACACGTCCAAAAGACATGGGCCACCCGGCGTTGTTCTTGAGGTGCCGTTGCCTTTCCCTGCACGTGAAGGTGCAGGACACGTGTCGTGCCTACGGCTCGGTCTTGTCCACGAAAGCCCAGACAAAGGCCACAATCCACCCCAAGAGTGTGAAACCCAATAGGAGACTCAGGACCAGAATCGCTACACGGTTCCGCGCGCGTCGCCTGAAGGCGATAATGCCCGGGAGCAATGAAAAAAGCAGGCCGAGGCTAAGCAAGATCGTGAGACCGAGTAATTCCAGATTACCTGTGAAATCGGCAATAGAAAGTTCCCCGGTGGCAAAGAGCCAAATTATAGCCCCGATGATAGGAACCAGTAGGATGCCAGCGACTGTCGAACGTATCCTGAGAGCCCGTGCACGCTTCTGCATCAGTGGATCACTCAGCCTTTTGTGTTGTGTGTGTCGTCTTGGAGATCGTTCGTGGACGAAGTCGTACCCGCAAGCCTCGCAAACGGTAACAGAGCCCCTGACTGACTGCTGGCAGAATGGGCATTCTCTGACGGAGGGAGGTGGTTCCTCGATCATCAGATCCGTTTGGATTGTTATCTGAAACCTAGTGCTTTGTCACAGCTTAATGTTCGGGTACACGGACTTCAGTTTGCACCTCGCGTCTTCGATTCTCATTTGCCAATCAACGCCTCGTTGC
>JAUXGE010000001.1 GCA_030622435.1 Planctomycetota bacterium | reverse complement strand
GGGTTCACCGGCCGGCGACCACAGGGTTCCGGGCCAGGCGATCAACATCACCGCCGTAACGTACGTTCTTGGTGCGTTCCTTGGCGATCAGTATCCCGGTCCCGGCTTCCCGCCGGCGAGTTTGCCTCCGGTATGCTCTGATTAGTTCTGTAAATGATCCTACGAGGCCGGGGTGGGTCGAAATCGACCCGCCCCACCTCGGAGGTTCAAAGGAGGCTGTAAATCAGTAGATTCGAGAGTAAATAGAGAGTTGAGTAAGTAGTAGAGTTCCAGGCCGCCCGCATTCCGGGCGGCCTCTTTTTTTGCGCGTTACTGCGGGCATGCGGGCATGCTGGGATGAGGAAAACCGAATCCCTTTGCGCTATGGTGACTAAGCATGGCCACGCTGAAACTGGCTTGAATTACGGTTGTTCCTCGGAGCGTGGCCATGGC
Organism: Planctomycetota bacterium; assembly: GCA_030622435.1. Lineage (GTDB taxonomy): Bacteria > Planctomycetota > Phycisphaerae > UBA1845 > UBA1845. The sequence goes on along the minus strand of JAUXGE010000001.1, from coordinate 41,399 downwards.
ACCCGGCGTCCTCGCAGGTCGTTTTCGCGGGCAGATGCCAGTGCACAACGACGGCCGGCGGGGACGCCGGCCGCTACAGAGAGGCACGAATTGTTCGCACGTGCCGCACATGATGGCCACACCCCTCCAAGTCGCCGATCAACGTGAGGCAGTTGTGTGCGTGGTTCTTTAAGGTAGGATGGGCGAGCACAAGACCGTGCAATCGCCCGGGCATGAGGGGAGAGGAAAGTCGCAAGCGGAGAATCAGACGTGTTCGACAGCGCTGAAGCAGCAATCAAGTTCATATCCGATCATGATGTAGCAATGGTTGACCTGAAGGTCGCCGGTGCGGCAGGGCAGTGGCTGCACATCACGCTTCCGGCGAGCGGCTTCTCGACGAAGCACTTCGAGGAGGGTGTCGGGTACGATGGATCGTCCGGTGCCGGCTTCGGGCAGGTGGTGGACTCGGATGTCGCCGCGTTGCCGCTGGCTGAGACGGCGTTCATCGATCCGTTCTGGGATAGGCCGACGATCAGCTTCCTGTGTGACACGGTAACGGCTGACACGAAGGAGGCGGTGCCAAGCGATCCTCGCACCATCGCCCGGCGGGCGGTGCAGTACATGCAGGGTACGGGCATTGCGGATGCGGCCATGATGGGCCCCGAGTTCGAGTTCCACGTTCTCGACCGGGTCGATGTCGTCAACGAGCCGTATGCCGCGGGTGTCACGATCGGATGCTGCGAGGTTGACACCGAGGGCGCGACGCCGGCCATTCCCAGGCATGGCGGTTACATGCGCGTTCCACCGGGCGACCAGTTCCACGACCTGCGAAGCGACATGGCGCTGACGCTCGAGGATCTGGGCATCCCCGTGCGGTATCATCATCACGAGGTCGGGGCGCCGGGTCAGTGCGAGATCGAGATCGACCTTGCTGACCTGGTTTGCGTGGCCGACCGCGCGATGCTGATCAAGTACGTTGTCAAGAACATCGCCCACCGACACGGTAAGCTGGCGACCTTCATGCCCAAGCCGGTGTTTGCCGAGGCGGGCAACGGCATGCACGTGCACCAGCGGCTGGAAAAAGCCGGGCGGAATCTCTTCTACGACGGAGCACCGGATGCCTACGGGAATCTGAGCCCTCTGGCGCTACAGTACATCGTCGGCTTGTTGAAGCACAGTGGGGCGCTGGCCGGGTTGGCGAATCCGTCAACGAACTCCTTCAAGCGTCTGGTCGAGGGGTATGAGGCGCCGGTCAACCTGTTTTTCTCGCTGGGGAATCGGTCGGCGGCCGTCCGCGTTCCACGGTACGCCGTCAGCGAGAGCGACAAGCGAATCGAGTACCGCCCGCCGGATTTCACGGGCAATGTCTACCTGACGCTCGCCGCCATGCTCATGGCGGGGCTCGATGGCATCCAGTCGAAACTCGATGTGGCACAGCACCATTTCGGGCCGTTCGATATGGATGTAGCCAAGCAGGATGAGTCGTTTCAAAAGAAGATCACGCCGCTACCGCGCACCTTGCACGATGCGCTGGCCGCGCTCGAGAAGGATCACGATTTCCTGTGCAAAGGCGAGGTGTTCAGCGAGGAGATGCTCGAGCGCTGGATAGCCGTCAAGACAGCCCGCGACGTGCGCGAGGTCGACTCCAGACCTCACCCTTACGAGTATCAACTCTATCTGGATGCATGATCCTGTGGCGGCCGATTCCCGTGTCGGCCAACGGTCTAGCCCGGATTATTATGGACTCGACGGGCAGTCGGGAAGCTCTCTGCCCAGCCACGGAGCGAACTGGCCTGCGCCGTTGAGCAGGTCGATCAGGCGTAGGATATCCGGCGGTGTGCAGACACTGCTGCGGTCCATATCGCACTGCCATTGCTCGAGCGGCGGATTAAGCACGCCGTTGAGGTGGTCGATCAGCTCGAGGATGTCCGGAGCTGCGCTTGTGCCGTCGCCGTTGGCGTCGGCCGGCAGGTAGCCCAGGCAGGTCCTCGTGCAACTGGCTCTGTGTGTGAAGACCGTCCGGGCGCCGGGTTCGAGGCGATCGTCCAGAGTAACCAGCAGCGTATCGGTGTCGATTGCAGTCATGTCGGCGATTCCCGGGGCGATTCCGTCACCCCCAACCTCGGTCACGGCGAAGTCGGTGGCAGACAGGCCGGCCACGTCGCCGCTGAGCGTGATTTCGACCGAGTCCCAGCCGAAGGGCTCGACACCGTCAAGGTCGGAAGGCTGGCGAGCGTCGATCACGCCGTCGGCCGGCGAGCTGGAGAGGATCACCAGATCGATCTCACATGCGTCGCCGACATCGTTGGCGTTGTCGTCGGTCTGGTCCGGATTGCTCAGGCAGGGGCAGTTGTCGCACACGTCGCCGACGTCGTCGCCATCGAAGTCGGTCTGGTCGGCGTTGGTGACGGTCACACAGTTGTCGCAGGCATCGCCCACGTCATCGCCGTCACCGTCATCCTGCTCAGGGTTCGGCGTGGTTGGGCAGTTGTCACATGCGTCGCCGTGTTCGTCGCTGTCGCTGTTGGCCTGGTCGTTGTTTCGGACATTCACGCAGTTGTCGCACAGATCCCCGACGTCGTCCCGATCGGTGTCAGCCTGGTCGGCGTTTTCGGTGTCCGGGCAGTTGTCGCAGGCGTTACCGACTTCGTCATTATCGTTGTCGTCCTGGTTCTCGTTCGGTGTGGACGGGCAGTTGTCCGCATGGTCCGGGACGCCGTCGCCGTCACCATCGGGCGGCAACCGGTAGACGAGTGTGTATGAGCCGGTGCTGTCGAAGTCGACCAGATGGAGGAAGTCCTCCGTGTAGGAAGCTTGCCCTTCCGGTCGCTGGATCCGATGCGTGGTCCAGACGTTGTCACCCATGAGAATCTCACGTCCATCCGAGCGTTCGACGCGATCGAGGGTGAAGTACGTATCCGCGGCTGGGTTGTCGGCTCGCAGGTACACCCAGCCCGTCGGAGTGGTGGCCGACAGTGACACTTCGAGGTCACCCATGGATGGCGGACCGTCGACAATGCCCGAGGTAACCGCGCTGACATCAAGCACGGTGTTGTCGCTGGAGTGGATTGTGTCGGGCAGATCCTCCCCATCCGGCAGGTCGTTGACGAGGAAGTCCGGCAGGCCGTCGTCCGCCGGAACATCGACGCGGACGACGTGGTTCAGGTCGTAGATGGCGAGGTCGTCTATCAGGGACAGGCCGAGTTCGCCAAGTGGTCCGACCTGCTCGAACGTGGCCGAGTATCGGATGAACTCTCCCTGCAGCGACGCAGTCATGAGCCATCGTGCGACCTTCGTAGCCCCGGCCGGCACCTCCCCGAAGTTTACGGTGAGCGACGGGGAGATCTGATCGAGTCCGAGTTGCGTTCCGATAATGAGAAAATCGATGAGTAGACCGTGCTCGTTCTCGATTATCTCGGGCTGGGCAGAGGCGATCGTCAGGTCCGTCGCGTTGCCCGCTCCCTCATTCGTGACCATCAAACCGAGCGAGAACGGTACGGGGGGCTCGACGTCCTGCGTGAACGGATCGTTGCTGTAGACGGTCGTCTCCAGGAAGTACTTCAGATACAGGCTCGGGTTGGGATAGACCGTGATCGCCACGGGAAACAGCGGGATAATGACCGGCTCGCCGTCGATTTCGTAGGTCATTTGCCCGCTGACGTAGTAGACGGTCGGCTCGGTCGGGGCGGCCGTGTCGTCCGGGACGATCACCCAATCGGCTGTCGCGGCGCTGAGTGTGCCGAGTGATTCGCTGCCGTCCATAGCGGACAGATTGCCGCTCACGGTCGGATCGAGGATGCCGAAGTTCTTGTTGCTCAGCACGCCGTTCTCGTCCTTGACGTAGATTTCGACGGCGACCAGATCGAGCGGGTAGGCATCTCCGTTATTCTCGAGAGTGAGGGTTGCCTGGAACGCCGACCGCGTGACAACGGCCTGTTGGCTGATCTGGATGCGGACGCGGGCACAGAAGCCCTCTCCCTCCTCCATGGTGGTGTGGTGCAGCAGCAAGTTCTTGGTGTAGTCGGCTGACTCGAGGAACTCACTGAAGCCCTCGGCCTGGTCGGCATCGATGCCGCCGACGGACCTATCGAGCTTCCCTTCCAGAATGTCACTCGCGATAAAGTCGGTGCTCCAACCCTCCGGAACGTCCGCGAGGGTAGTGATGCCCTGATCAGCGTAGTCGACCGTCCGGTTCCATCGCTCGACATATGCGTCGACAAGCGCGTAGCTGACGTGACTCGGGCGCGGCATCGTAAGCAGGGAATCGTGCTCGGCCTCGGAGATCGTGTGGCCCTCGTCGCTGGTTTCGAGCCCGGCCGCCCGTGCCGCCTCGATCCACGGACTCCACAGCGCCTCCTCGCCGGGCTGACCGTCGAACCAGCTCGTGTCACCGAACAGGTAAGCGACGTAGTCGAGGACGGCGAGCTGGCGGTTGGCCGTTTCGATGTAGTAGGCCAGCGCCGGGTCATCTACTGTGACGCCGACGTCGATGGGCGGGTAGTACACGTACTCGCTGCGCATCGCCGCGCCCGATCCGCCGTCCTCGCCGGTAATCAGGCACATGCAGGCGGGGATTACCCCGTACATGCAGCCGGCCACTCCCGCGGCGGTGCCGAATGCGGGTACGCAGCTCGCGTACGACAATCCGCACGCCACCGGATCGACTGCCCCGAAGATGCCGTAGCAGCTTCGTACGATCCCCCAGGCGCAACCGAAGCCGGGGATGAAGCCGATGCCGCAATCGGCGATTGCCAGAGCGCACTTGACGTAACACGGATTGCAGCTGCTCCCACCGGTTGCCACGGGGTTTACGATGATGGCTCCACCACCGTCACATGCACAGCCCGGCGGCGGATTCCAGCTGCCGCCCGGTGCGCCGGGACAGTCTTCCGGTGGAAGTTTGAAGAGCACGGGCACGAGATACGTCAGGGGGACGCCGCAGAACAGACCGTACTTGACGTTGAAGCTCACGCCGACACACACGCCTCGGCTGCCGCCGTCTCGGCCGAACTCGAGGTCTACTATCGTCACGGGAACTGTCACGGACGACTCCGCACCAAGGTTGCCGAGTGACTCCACGAGGGGCGTGATGACGAAACGCGGGTGCGGTTGGTACCGCAGTTCCACGTCGTCGGCCTGGATCAGTCCATGATTCGTGATCGTGAAATCGATCTGTGTGGAGGCGGACTCTAGCATCGCCAGGTCCACGAACGGAGGATCGACCGTGATCACCGGAGCCGGCACGTGAGTCTCGAAGGTAGCATCGATCGTGATTTCGTAGTTGTCCTCCAGATCGATCGGAATCACACTCCATTCGTACGTGACGACCTGACGCGGCACGAAGGCCTCCACGTACAGTTCCTGCCCGCCGGAAACACGGACCGTGGAGCGGAAGCTGCCGTGCTCGGGTGCGCTGACCGAGATGTCGTAATAGGCTTCGGTCAGGTCCGTGAACAGCAAGATGCCGGTCTCGTCCGTGACGTCCGCCGACACGACCGCACCGCTGAAGGTGTCTTTGAGCGTGATCGCGGCGTCGGCCACTCGTGGATTCCCCTCGGCGTAGTAGGAGAACTCGTCGGTGACCTCGATGCGTAGATCACCCAGGGCTTCAGAAATCGCCGTGAACGTAAAGGGAACCGACACGTTTGACTGAGGACCGGCGATGTAAAGGTTGCCCGTATAGGGGCCCAGTGGCAGGTCTACATCGGGTGCAAGCTGGAGCACGACCGTTGCCGACTCGTTCGCGGCCAGTGGTCCGAAGGTTTGCGGGGAGGCAAGGGCGAGCCAGTCGGTGGGAGGCAGTTCGACTTCGATCTCACCCGTATCCGCACCACCAACATTTGTTACCGCAAACTCGATGTAGGAACGCTGCCCTCTGAGCATTGCCCTTCCAAGCGAACCCGGTGCGGCCGCCAGAACCGGCGAGGGGTTGCGGACGGAAAGTTCGAGCAGCAGGTCGGCCGTCGCACCTTCAGACGACGTGAGCGTGACCGTAGGGCTGGCGGTGGATGTTGATGTATCCGCTGCGGTGACACTGAAGACAACCGTTCCCGAGGCAAGTGGATTCAGGCTCGAGGGTGCGTTGATCTGCACGTCGATGTTGCCGGGCAGGTCGGCCGTCTCATACTGGATCCCGGTCAGGGTTGCGTCACCCGGATTGCGCAGTTCCACGCTTCCGATGTAGGTTTCGCCGACGACGAGATTGGCGAAGCGCGATGCCGGTTCAGCCACCATTCCGTAGAGTGTGAACTGGTCTTCGCGTGCGTTGTCTTCAACGGCAGGGTGGTCGGCCGATACGCTGTACACGCCGGCCTCGCCGGGAAGGGGTGTGAAGATGTAGCTGAAGTTGCCGGCAAGGTCTGTCTGTACCTGGTAAACGCGCCGTATACCGCGCAGGTCGAGGCGAATGGCCACGTCCACCTCCGGCTCGCCCAGGCCCGTATCGAGGGACGTGGCTTTGCCGAACAGCGTCACCGGCTGCCCCATCACGCCTGTCGTGATGTCGGCTTCGACCGTGGCTTCGTACTCCGGTGCGAGTACGTCCACCGGCTTGGGTTCCACGTTATTGGCATCATCGTCCTCCCGGATCGTATTCAGTGCGTCGGTTACGACAAACAACCAGTACGCTCCGGGCGCATCGGGCAGGTTGAAGCTCGCGGTGCGGACATAGAAGCCGGAAGGTTCGACGATGTTGACTATGCCGACTTGCGCAACGACCTCATCGCCTTCCGGTTCGGTGTCGAGCTGGTCATCGTCGGAAAGGTAGACGCGATCGATCCAGCTTCCATTGGCCGTACCGAGCCCCGGGTTTTCGACCCGCCAGATAAGGTTGTACCGTTGCCCGATGTAGTCGGCGCTCTCGCCCGTCACTTCCGTAATCTGGAAATCCGGCAGGAGAAGCTGCACGATCTGCACGAGCGTCATCGTGACGTTGTTGCCCTCGCCGTTGGATTCGGTGACCGCGTTCGTCGCATCGGTGACGACGATGATGTAGAACTCGCCGTTTAGACCGGCAGGTATGGTGACCGTCTCGGACCTTGTGTAGGGCATGCCGGCCCCGAGCCCGAAGCTCCATTCGTACTCGCCGAGCAAGTTGTCTCCGCCGTTCAGTGCGTCATCCGCTGAAAGATAGACCCGGTCAATCCATGCCGGCTCGGCGTCGGCGTCACCGACGTTCCGCACGGTCCATTCGACCTGGGCAGGCTCACCGTCGTATGCCGGAGAGGGGGGATCGATATTCTCCACGACAAGGTCCGGCGTCTGCACGACAATAGGTCCGGTCGAGATGCCGACATTGTTCCCTTCGTCGGCGCCCTCGTAGATCACGTCGTCCGCATCGGTGAAGACGATGATCCAATACTCGCCGGCCGCCCAAGGCAATGTGAACTGATCCCCCTCGACGTAGGTGAGCGTCGGCTCGAGGTCGTCGGCGTGCGTGTAGGAGCCCAGCAGCGTATCGTTCCCGTTTCCGAACTCGGCATCCGGCGAGATGTACACGCGGTCGAGCCACGGTGCGACGGCGGCCATGTCACTGCCGTTTCTGACCGTCCATGTTACGTCGAACGGTGATCCGATCGGTCCGGCAGGTGGCACGTTTATATCGATGACTTCCAGATCCGTCACGGCCAGCGTTATCGTCGTTTGGGCACTGGCGACGAGTCCCGCGGCGTCAACGACGTTGAGATATACCGTCTCGCCGTACTGGCTCATCAGTGGGTGGAGTGTTTCGTAGGTCAATTCCACTTGCGCGGCGTTTGCGAATCCATCGCCGATGTCGCCTGCCTCAACAGCGGGTGTGAAATCCCATTCGACTGTCAGGATCTCCCCGACAGTCAGGCCGAGGTCTGCGTCATCGACCAGGCCGTCGAGCTGCGCGCTCTCGCCGGGATAGACGGGTCCATAGGGTCCACTGGCGTCAGCCGTCGGCGCAGTGCTCTCGTATTGAATTGCATCCAGGTCCGAGCCCGTGTAGCCGTCGACATCCTGTACCGTCAGGCCGATCAGGACGTCGGTTCCGATGCCCAATCCTTTCGCCAGAGCATCGTCACGGCTGATCGTTTCGGTGGAGTTGACACGCCCGGGGTCGTCCGCGATGCCGTCGTCTCCCAAGTCCCATTGCAGGGCGGCGATGTCGTCGAACGTGCCGAGTTCGCCGTCGGGATCGTAGCTGCGCGTCGCGTCAATGATCACGGTGTCGGTCGCAGCGCTGAACGCATATGGTCCGCCTGCATCGGCCAGGGGGGACAGCGGCGTGATCACGTCAAGGTGAATCACGGCCATATCGCACACCTGTGCGTCGCTGATTGCTATCAATGTGATGTCGTATGACGTGTCGGATTGCTGTGAAATCGGTGTGAAAGACAACATCCCCGTGGCGGGATTGCCGGGTGTAACGACGAAGCTCATGTTGTCGGGCAGGTCGGCCGGGTTGGTGAGAATGTCAACCGTCTCGCCCACGTCAGAGTGACTCGCGGACACCGGTAGCTCGAATGTGGAACCTATGTGCACCGTTTCGCTTGTAGGAATCGGATCCAATTCGGGCGGTACTCCGGTACCGACGCAAGCCAGCCCGAACGACAGATCGGCCACGAACACACCGCTGTCGTACTTCGCATCCCCACCGTCGGCGATGACGAACTTCAGTGTGTGCTGGCCCGGGGTTACAGTTGTCTGCGTTGTCAGGCGCACGCTCAGGCCGTCGTACTCGATGGGGAAGTTGACGGACGTTGTGCCGGCCACGACGGTCGGCGTGTTGTTGTATGTGAGGAAAGTGCTGTTGATCGAAATCGGATCGCCGTCCGTGTCGAAGGCTATGTTCGTCCCATCGAGAAACACCGCGAAGGCATCGTTGTAGAAACCGCCGAGATACTCCGGGAACTCTTCGGAGCCGAAGTCGAACTGGAAGCTCAGGCCGTCGAGGGTCTCGCCCGTCGTGAAGGTGATTGACAGTGACGAAGCATCGTAGGTGAACTGGTTCAACAGGGCCGTCAGGCCCGAATCACCCGGCAGGTTCCACTGATGGCTCCAGCTGCCAATCGTGTTGGCTGCCCCGGGAATCTGCCCGGTGCACAGGAAGATCCCGTCCGGCAGGCTCAGCGCCGTGGTTCCGTCGTCCCAGTCAAGCTGTTCATACAGAGCGACGGCATCTCCTGCGCCTTCGTAGACGAACGCATCTATCGTCACACCCGGTGGTACGGATGGAATCAGCCGGTCGATCAGATCCTGATCAGCTGCCGGTGATGTGAACGTCAGCGCCCGCGAGGCGACAACACCTTGCAGTGGATAGTACGCAGGCTTATCCGTTCCGGGACGAGGTCTCGTCTGCGCAGATACTGCGGCGCAAACCATGAGAGACGCAGCGCCGGCGATGAACATCGGTCCGACAATCCAGCGATTTTTACTGCTCATATCGATCGACCTTTCCAACGCCCGCGGACCGCCGATTCGGTGAGCCCACGCGTTCGGTCTGGGTTCGGCACTTCGAATACCGTGCAGTCCCGATCCGGGACGGCTACTCACCAGTGAAACTCTCCTGGAATGTCCTGAGGTCCGTCATATCGGCGTCACCATCCTTGTCGAGATCGCAGTTTTCGAAGTCTTCCGCGTCACAACCGACGGGTGGGACAGTGACGTTGGGGCCTGCGATGCAAATCATGAACGAGGAGAAGTCCCCGAGGTCCACGTCCCCGTCCAGGTTGAGATCTCCTGGCCTGTACTCGATGGCGATGTAGCCCTCGTCGTAGTCGATGCGGTTGACGCCCGGAGTGAAGAGGCGATTGATGTGAACCCACAGACCGTTCTCGCGAGTGTAGACCTGGAGGTTGTGGATCACGAGAGTGGAGCCGCCGAGTATGTGCAATCCGTTGGGACCGCCAAGCCCGTAGAGATACAGGGCTTCGGGATCGCCGTCCGTTCGATTCCCGTTGTCGATCACGTCCAACAACTCGACGGTCGTCGGTTCCATGTCCTGCCCGACGATCATCTGCCCGAAGCCGAAGTTCAGCGCGTTGTCATCCAGCGGGAACCCGATGTCCTCGCCGCCGACCTCGAGATACTGAACGCCGCTGCCGTCGAAGTGCATGACGGCGGATTGCGCGCTCAGATCGCTCTCACTGGTGTATTGAAAGGAGAAGTTTCCGCCGATCGATACTTCCGCGGCGCTACCGGCCGTAAAGGAGGAACCGGAGTCCAACAGCAGGCTCCCGCTCACATCCACCAGCGTCGTCGCATCAGCCAGACTGATCGATACCTTGTTCGTTACGGTCAGGTCACCGAGCAAAAGGGTACCTTCCGACTGCACGTTGAAACTGGTCCGGCCGGTGTTCGCCGACGTAACGACCTGGAGCCCGGACAGATCGACCAGCCCGCCGCTGTTTATGTTGATGTCGAGGTAGTCGTCGGGCTGATAGGGCCCTGTTATGGACTCGACGCCGGACAGGTCCACGACACCGCCGGTTGTGGCCTCGATGCGTTGGCGTGTGAGGTTGTAGTTGCGCCCGTCGTTGAAGCCCGCATTGATGCTCTGGAGGGACGACAGATCCAGCACCGATCCGACTCCGGTCGCCGCGAACAACCGGTAGTTGCTCGTCGGGCTGTTCAGGGCGGTGGACACGTACGTTTCTGCAGAGACGTCGCCCCACGAGGTTCCAAACTCCGCCCCGCCGCTGACGGCGATCCGCGAGTGATCGATTGTCTCCAGCTCTCCGGCGCCGAACGTCACGTCCGGGGTCAGGCTCACGACACTGCTCGTGAAATCGGTCAGGACCGGCGCGTCGAACAGACCGCCGGTGCCGATGTTGACCGTCACGCCGCTCAGTGCCACGAGATTCTCGGCGTGGACGGCACCCGCCTCCGGGACCGTGATCGTCCCGCCGCTCTGGTTCGTCAGCGTGGGAACATTGAGGGTGCAGCCCGTCTCGAGGTTGAACGTCGCGCCGGACAGGGTCGTCAACGCCGGCAGGTTCAAGACGGAGCCGGCCACCATGTCGAACCTCGCATTCGTCGCCGACTCGAGTGAGGCCAGCGTGAAGGACGAAGCGTCCACGTCGAATCGCGTGATACCGGCATACGCCGTCGTGATGGTCATGAGGGACGACAGATCAACAACCCCACCGCTGTTCACGATGATATCGAGCCGGTCGTCGCGCTGATGCGGACCGTTGATGGACTGGACACCCGAGAGATCGACGAGACCGTCCGCCGTCGCTTCGATCCGCTGGCGCGTGAAGCGGTAGTCACGTCCGTCGTTGAACCCTGCGTTGATGCTCTGCAAGGATGACAAATCCAGCACCGACCCTGCTCCACTAGCCGAGAACACCAGATAGTCGCTGTCGTAAGAATTCAACGCCGTGGAGGAGTACGTGGTCGCGGTCACGTCGCCGTAGGTTGACCCGAAGGCCGCACCCGCACGGGCGTGAAGTCTCGAATGATCGACGTTCTCGAGCCCGCCGCTAGTGAGCACGCGATCCGGCGTCAGCGTAACGGAACCACTCGTGAACACCGTCAGGCTCGGAGTGTTCAGCTCCCCGCCGTCGCCCATGTCGAGCGTGACCGCGTTGAGTTCCACAAGGTTGACCGCATTGATGAGGCCGCTCTCCGGTACCGTAATGCTTCCGCCACTCTGCGTCGTCAGGGCGGGAAGATTCAGCGTAGTCCCCACGCCCATGTTGAAGGTCGCGCCCGTCAGGTTGGTCAGCGCGGTCAGGTCGAGGGTGGAACCGGCCACCATGTCGAACCGCGCGTTCGTGGCGGACTCCAGAGCCGGAAGACTGAAGCTCAACTCGTTCACGTCGAACCGGACCGTGCCGTTCAGCGCCGAGGTGATCGAGGCCAGTGAGGAAAGGTCCACGCTTCCGCCGCTGTTGATGATAATGTCGAGCTGGTCGTCGCGTTGGTGCGGCCCGTTCAGCGTCTGCAGCCCGGACAGGTCGACCAGGCCTCCCGCCGTCGCTTCGATCCGCTGGAGCGTGAAATTGTAATCGCGCCCGTCGTTGAATCCGGCATCGAAGCTCTGGAGTGACGACAGGTCAAGGGTCGTTCCTGCGCCGGTTACTGAGAACAGCAAATAGTTGCTGTTGTAAGCGTTCAGCCCTGTAGAAGAGTAGGTCGTGGCCGCCAGATCCCCATAGAACGTTCCGAACTCGGCCCCGGCAGCCATTTGGATTCGGGAGTTGTCAATGTTGTCCAGGACGTCCGTGGTGAATGTCCGCGCGGGTGTCAGGGACAGAGAGGAGTTCGTGAAGTTCGTTACGGTTGGAGCGTTGAAAACACCACCGTCATCCAGGTTGAAGGTGACGCTGTCGATGGCAACCAGACTCTCTGCGTTGATCGTAGTCGGTGTGCCGGACGCACGGCGAACGACGTTCGGGAGTGTGTATGTGCCGCCGTCTGCCTCGAGCAGCAGCGGCATGTTCAACGTTGAACCGGGGTCCATCGTGATCGTCGCGCTGCCGAGGCTCGTCAGGTTCGGGAAATCCCAAGTGGAACCCGTAAACAGCTCGAAGATTACGTGCGATGCCGAGTCCAGCGACAACAGCGTGAACGTGGGAACGTCGAGATCGAAACGCACGTTCCCGGAGTTGGCGGAGTAGATGGACTGCAAGGCCGACAAGTCGATCGTGCCGCTCGTGTTGACGATGAGGTCGAGCCGGTCATCGCGCTGATAAGGCCCGATCAATTCCTGCAGTCCGGAGAGATCGATCACGCCGCTGTTGGTCGCCATGATGCGCTGCTTCGTGAACGTGTAGTTCCGACCGTCGTTGAACCCGGCATTGAGGCTCTGCAACGAGGACAGATTCAGCGCCGATCCCAGACCGTCCACGGACAACACCAGGTAGTTGCCGCCGTAGCTGCTCCAGCCGGTGGTCGAGTAGCTCGTCGCCCCGAGCGAGATGGCCGCACCCCCCGAGGCCGACAGACGCGCCTTGTTGCCTGAGAACGCGGCACCGGCAGCCGTCGCCGAGAAGGCGGTCCCCGTGCCATTCGCCGAGAGCAGCCCCCCGATCGTGGCATCGTCCAGAACAGTCAGGCTGTGCCCCGGATTCACCGTGAAGGTGCTGTCGGTACTCAGGCTGAAGTCCGTCACGGTGCCGGGATCATCGACGTCGAACAGCACAGTGGCGCTGCCGAGGATGAACACGTTGTACGTGTCGATGTCATTGAGCGGCACGACGCCCGTATCCCAGTTCGCGTCGTCCGAGTAGTTGCTCGTCCCGGCCCCGCCTGTCCACGTGGCATCCACGGGATCGGCCAGAACCTGCCCACACACGGACAGCAGAATCGCCGGCAGCGTGAGACAACCCACGCACGCCCTGATACGCCATTCTCTGACACTTAACATGCTATTCACTCCTCTCCGGTATTGCCTGATTGAGGCTGCTGCACACACGTCAATGTCGCGACGCCCGGACGACCGATCCATGGAGTGGCACACCTGTCCCAGACGCGAGACCAGCGTGCCAAGACACTGTGTGGCTGCGGCCTCTCCGCTATATGGAGGCCATTAGTCTCTTCGCAGCTCCACTATGGGAAAGGCACCGGAACCTTCCGGTGTGGCGTGAGCTTCACCAGACGCGTCAAAACCGGCGCGCCATCCCCCTCGGCCGAAAACAACATCGCAAACACTATAAAGACCAGTATCTTAGTTTCTCCTCGCCGGATCAAGACATAACCGGGAGACCCCGAGTCGCCGTTGACGGCATCAGATCGTACAAGTCCGAGAATATGGATGCGCCTGCCCACGGGCGCCCAAAGCCCTGGCACGCTGGACTGAGCCCGAGTGGTTCACAGACGCTCCGGCAAACGGGGATGAGTGGCTGACACTCAGTTTCTGCTTCTCAGCAGGTGAATATCAGACGTTAGGTTCGAAAAGCTCCTGGTTATCTCAGGGTTGACGACATCTTGCGGTCCACATAGTTTGCCCGTGGGATTGAAGGAGACGGAGGGTGAAAGGCAGAAGAACGAACGCGGACTCACCCAATGGACGGGGATGCACGGTTAAGCCGAAGCCCATTGCCGCACGCGCGGCGGTTCAGTCTATCCTTGCCTCGCCTATCTCACTTAATCAGAAAGCGCGCCATCCATGGCACCTCAAGTCCCGCCACCAGCGTCCGATATTATCACTGAAGGTTCTTCCACTTTTGCATGGTGAGCTGCGGGTTTCGGCCTGCGCGCGTACGAATGCGCGCCTGCGGTTTCCCACAAGATGCGAGTGACAAAGTAATGAACAAGGGAAAGACCATGAGACACTCATCAACCCTGGTAACGGTGATCCTGGTGCTGATCTCGCAGGTGGCGGCTACCGCGACACCGGCTTCCGATCCGGATCCGGCCAAAGACAAGCTCATGTCAGCCGGGACGTTCGCAGGCTTGAAGTTACGCTCGATCGGTCCGGCCCTGATGTCGGGGCGTATCGGCGACTTCGCCGTACATCCGGACAACCCGAGCCACTACTTTGCGGCCGTCTGTTCCGGTGGCGTGTGGAAGACGACCAACGCCGGTACCACCTGGACCCCCGTGTTCGACAAGCAGGGTTCGTACTCCATCGGCTGTGTCACGATGGACCCAAACAACCCGAACGTCGTCTGGGTGGGAACGGGCGAGAACAACAGCCAGCGCAGCGTCGGCTTCGGTGACGGCGTCTACCGCACGCGCGACGGCGGTAAGAACTGGGACCACATGGGTCTAAAGGAGTCCGAGCACATCGGCATGATACTCGTCGATCCGCGAGACTCGGACACCGTATACGCCGCTGCCCAGGGACCGCTCTGGCGATCCGGCGGTGACCGCGGCCTGTACCAAACCACCGACGGAGGCAAGACGTGGGAGCGTATCCTGCACGTCAGCGACGACACCGGCGTCAACGAGGTGCACATGGACCCGCGCGACCCTGACGTGCTCTACGCCTCGGTGTATCAACGGCGCCGGCATGTCTGGACGCTGGTAAACGGCGGTCCCGAGTCGGCGGTCTACAAATCCGACGACGCCGGGGCAACCTGGCGGAAACTCACGCGAGGTCTACCTAAGGTGGACATGGGACGGATTGGCATGTGTGTTGCCCCTGCCGATCCCGATGTCGTCTACGCGATCGTCGAGGCCGCCGACGGCAAGAGTGGCTTCTACCGATCCACTAACCGAGGGGAGACGTGGGAGAAGCGAAGCAAATACGAGACGACCAGCCCGCAGTACTACAACGAGATTGTCTGCGATCCGATCAAAGCGGACCGGGTGTATGCGCTCGACACGATCATGCATGTGACCGAGGACGGCGGTAAGACGTTCAAACGCGCACCGCGCCGTTTCCGCCACGTGGACGACCACGCGCTGTGGATCAACCCCGAGAACAACGACCACCTGCTGGTCGGATCTGATGGTGGCATTTACGAGAGCCACGACCGCGGGTCGAACTGGCGCTATATCCCCAACCTGCCCGTGACGCAGTTCTACCGCGTTGCCGTCGACAACTCCGAGCCCTTCTACTACGTCTACGGTGGTACCCAGGACAACAGCACGCAAGGCGGACCCTCGAGAACGATCAGCCCGGGCGGCATCGCCAACGAAGACTGGTTCATCACGGTCGGCGGTGACGGCTATCAGTCCCGCATCGACCCGGAAGATCCCAACATCGTCTACAGTCTATGGCAGTACGGCGGCCTCGTCAGGCATGACCGCCGCAGCGGCGAAACCGTCGATATCAAACCGCGCGAAGCCCCCGGGGAAATGTACCGGTGGAACTGGGACACCCCACTGATCATCAGCCCACACAGCCACACGCGCCTGTACGTAGCGGCCAACAAGCTCTTCCGGTCCGATGACCGCGGAAACAGTTGGACCGTCGTCAGCGGCGAGCTGTCGCGCGGACTGGACCGCAATTCCCTGGAGGTCATGGGTAAGATCCAAAGTCCTGACGCCGTGTCCAAAAGCCTGCACACGTCGGTCTTCGGGAACGCCGTTGCGCTGACCGAGTCGTCACTCGTGGAAGGGCTCGTCTACGTCGGGACGGACGATGGTCTGATCCACGTTACGGGTGACGGCGGCGAGACGTGGCGCCGCATAGCCTTGTTCCCCGGTGTTCCGGACATGACGTACGTCAGCCGGCTCGAGGCGTCGCAACATGATCCCGATACCGTGTACGCGACGTTCGACAACCACAAGAGCGGTGACTTCAAGCCGTACGTCCTAAAGAGCACGGATCGCGGGGACACGTGGGTTTCCATCGCAGGCGATCTTCCCAAGCGCGACGTCGTCTATGCACTCGTCGAGGATCACCTGAAACCGGATCTGCTGTTCGTGGGCACCGAGTTCGGCGCATACTTCACCCTGGACGGCGGCAAGCACTGGCTCAAACTGAGCGGCGTGCCCACGATAGCCGTGCGCGACCTGGCCATTCAGAAACGCGAGAACGACCTGGTTCTGGGAACGTTCGGGCGCGGGTTCTACATTCTCGACGACTACACGCCGCTCCGCGTCGCGGACGAAGAGCTCCTCGGGCGTGACGTGGCGATGTTTCCGATCAAGACGGCACTGCGCTATATCGAGACCAGCCGCCTGCGCAGCTCCTCTGGTAAAGGCTCTCAGGGTGCGTCGTTCTACGTCGCCCCGAACCCGCCTTTCGGCGCCGTGTTCACTTACTACCTGAAAGAGAAGATCACGACTCGGAAAGAGCGCCGCCAGGAGGCCGAGAAGAAAGCCGACAAGGCGGGCAAACCGATCAATTACGCCACCATCGAGGAACTCCGGGCGGAAGACCAGGAGAAGGCACCTTCCGTTTTCCTGATCGTCAAGGACGATGCGGGCGAAGTTGTGCGCCGCATCACCGGTTCACGCAACAAGGGGATTCACCGGACGTCGTGGAACCTGCGGTACCCGGCCTCCACGCCGACGTCACTCAGGAAGGAGTCCGATCGCATGCCCTGGTGGCAGCCGCCGGCTGGCCCGCTGGCTCTTCCGGGCACGTACACCGTCACGTTTGTCAAGGAGGTCGATGGTGAGGTCACCGAACTAGTCGGCCCGGAATCGTTCGAGGTTGTTCCTCTCGAACTGGCGACGTTTGCGGCCGAGGACCGTGACGAGGTTATGGCCTTCCGTATGAAGGTCGCACGTTTGCAGCGTGCGGCATGGGGTGCCATGAGAGTGGTGAACGAGGCGCAGACGCGCATCGACCACATTCGCAAGGCAGTGCTCGACACTCCGGCGGCGGACCCCGCCATGCTCGTGGAGATCCACGGACTACAGCAGCAGCTCAACACACTGCGTACGAAACTCAGCGGCGACCGCACCATCGGCAAACGCCAGGACGCCGCGCCGCCCGCCATCAGGACCTGGGTCCGTTCGGCCATGCAATGGTCCGTGACCTCGCCCCCGACACAAACCCAACGCGACGCCTACCGATCCGCGGGCACCGAGTTCACCGAGGTGCTGTCCGGGCTGCGAAAGCTCGTCCAAAAGGACCTCACCGGGCTCGAAGCACGACTCGAAGCCGCCGGCGCCCCCTGGACCCCAGGCCGCATCCCGAACTGGGAGATGGAGTAGTGCACTGTCACGCTTGCGCTGATGGTCCGCCCTCTTGGTAGCGGCCGGCGTCTCGCCGGCCGTCATGCGGCCGTCATGTAGCACAGCCGCTGCAGGAAACCCGAAACTGCCCTGGCCGGCGGGTTTACGTGCCCGCAGAACAAGAGAAGGCTCGTCAGACGCGGTGTGAGTGGGCGTTTTTCGGCAGGAAACCGGCGCCAGAGGCGCGACCTGCAACCGGCCGAGATACCCGGAATCCGGAGGGTCCAACGGCCTTCAAACGGCCAATGACCCCCAAGCCGCATCACCGGGTTCCCGTATATGTACCCCCCCACCAGAGTTCGTCGGTAGCAAAGGCAAAAGAGGACTAGGCGTCCCTGAATAGATCGGCTGTGTTCCCCAGGCGGTCGATCTTGCTGTTCAGCTTCGCTCCAATACTGCCGCCGGGAATTACAAAGGCTGTTGGCGCACGCACGTTTTGAGCGAGGTCAACAACCGTTGACCAAATTGCCATCATTTTCATCGCTTGCATGTGTGGTGTGAAGTTATTTCGTTTTCGAAAGAAGAGCGTCATCTGGCTGTCGCGCAGTGCCGCACGTTCTATAGGTTTTCTCATTTGGCCGAGATCTGCTGTAATCCAGACTGGCTTTGGGTCCTCTGCGGCAAGCGCGTCGATGATGTTGACGTCTTCTTCATCCTCTGCAAAACGACCATCCTCATCCTGGTGTACGATGTTGTTCTTTCGATCTAAGTGGCTGAGAATTCGTGCAATGTGGACAGAAGTGTTGCGGTCGAAAAAAAACTTCATGCCGCGATTCCGGAGAAGTCTTCTTCAAAGCATATCGCTTCTTCGACGTCCTCCGTGGTCACATTGTACCAATCGGCGACTTCCTCCACCGATCCCGTTGCCCGATAGCAATCATGTAGAATGCCCGTAGTCATACCTGTTCCTTGAACGGTCGGCTTGCCGTATTTTCTTCGCGGGTCTAAAACGACGCGACCTAACAATGGAAAGACTTGTGCCATGCCGGTGACCTGGTTGTATTCAACGCGACTCAAGAACGGAAGCATGATCTCCGGCATAGCATGTTGTCGATTAACCGCGTCAACAAGCCAAGGTCCATGTTCGTCTTCCCTTTCTTCGAACCAGTAGAATCGCTGTCCGTCCAATCCTGCATAGAAATCCTTTCTCGCAAACGGGTGTTTGGTTTCCCACTCTTTTGCGAGATTCTTCCGCGCTCGACGTATTAGAGATGGCTTCACGCGATACTTCACTCTCAGGGTTACCGATACGGCAGCATCGACGAAGTCCAGGAAGCTGATTGCCTCCCCGTCGAACATCCCTGCATAATCAGATTGCAGGAATGCTGCGGGTCGGTCAGGCCACCCACGATACCAAGCGCGGAGTCGGCGAGGTGCAATTCCTAGGAAGCGGGCGCATTCAAGATAGCTGTAGATTCCGTTGCCAACGACCGGAACATTCTGAGGCATGGCGGACATCACAGCATTCATTCCAAGTATTTGGCGTACCTTTCGTATAATAGTAACCATCGCTCTCGATGTTCTCCATCCTTCTTTTTCTGGACGCCTTCTTGTTGCTCCTGTAAGCCCTGGCTTACCCTGGATTATTGCCGCCACCGATATTCCGTCCGCTATCGCCACATATTTCCGCACTGGCTGAATCGGTCGCAGTGGCACTAAAATAACCCACAACGCCCCCTCTCTCGCGGGACATGAGAATAGTCGATGTGACAAGCGGTCCGGGCGGCGAGCGGCAAAAGAGCCGCCCGCCCATCGTCTCCCTACCGCCGCCCCGCGCCGTAGAATCCGCTCTGGGCGGTCGGGTGTGCCCTTCCTCTGCGAATGGCCCCGACCAACCGGCCGCCCCCGCTGGATTCTACAGTCGGTGTGACAAGCTGTCCGCCTGAGTCTGCTCCGACGGAATAAGACCCGTCACCTAAGCCGTCCCGCCCGCTCTTTATAGGCGCGCGCGCGAGGGGCGGCGGAAAAGTAGCCCACTTGAGGGTAACGGTCCGCCCCGGAGCCCCAACGGCCCTCAGAATCCGAACCACGCCCCTACCCCGTCCGAACCGGGACTCCCGAAGATAGCTCCCGTCCGGCACCATGCACGATTCGACCTTGGTTTATCCGCCCGCTTGTGTTACACTAGTTGAACCGTTCTTTGGTCGAAACTTGCACACGTTGGACCATCGGGACAGATGCAAGTGATACGTCAACACAAGTCAGGAAGAGAGCGTAGGAGAAGCGAGATGAAACTGTTGAGCTTGTCGCTGGTCGGGGGGCTGCTGCTTGCGGGGTGCGGTGCGGTAACGGCGCCCGTTGGTGAAGATGCAGAGTCCCAATTGGGGCGTCTTGTTCAAACGCCCATCCCCGAAGGCATTTATGTCGGTGAGGTCGTGGTGCACAGCATTGGTCGCTCGGGTGGTCTAATCGACGATGAGGAGACAGAGACGGAGCTGCGAACGGAAGTTGTCGATGTCAACGGACTGCCCCTGATACAGCCCGGTGGCGAAGCACCGCGCGAGGGTCTTGTAATTGAGAGCGAGCTGTCTGTCTGGGACGTCTCGATGACTATCGAATCAGTCACGGTTTCAGGCAATCGCCTGCACATCACATTCAGGGCGACAATTACGTACGAGGACTTGGTCATGAGCGGAGAGGGCTCATGGACCTATGAGTATTCACCCCCGAATGCACTGGATTATCTCGGCAAGTTGGACCTCCTTGCTACGGATCCGGACACCGGATACTCCGGGTCGTATAGTTCAGAAGAAGTCGGAGTTTTCTTCAGTGAAGCCGCACCGACACCAGAACCCGAACCCGAGCCCGAGCCTGAACCCGAGCCCGAACCCGAGCCTGAACCCGAGCCTGAACCCGAGCCTGAACCCGAGCCTGAACCCGAGCCCGAACGCCTACTGACCGTAGCTGAAATCGATGGCGCTTGGACGTTCTGGTACGAGTATGGCGGCGTAGACTGCTACCTGTTCGACCATGGAACGGTAATCGGATACTCATGGAGCTGTTCGGGGGAGAACGACCTCGGGAGAGAGGGGACGGTCACTCTGGACGGTGATATTTTCTCGTTAAGGTTTTTGGAGGTCAAACTCTATGGCTCCCAGTCCGCAGTTACGCTTGACGGTGTCGTAATCGACGCGAACAACATCCAGATCGACCAGTACGCACGCAACTACTGGGACTCGACGGGCGTTCTTAGCCGTGACTGACGGAAAGGGCGCGGGTCATGCCTAAGTATCTGGCCAAGGGAGCGTTGCGGGCAACAGGTGAAGAAGTCGAAGTGATTCTGGAGGCCGTTACGCCTGCGCAGGCCGAATTGACCGTGAACGATATGGGTGTGGTCGTTGAGTCGGTGGAGCCCGCCGTAGCCGACGCACTACCAGTTGTGACGGCTCGGCCGGCAACTCCGCCCCTCCAGGCGCTGGCGGTCGCCACCCACCAGCAGACGGAATACAATCAGCCCCGTCCAGTTACCTACGTCCCCGCCATGCGGCAAGTCCAGACTATAGAACGAACAGGAAAGAGCTGGAAAGCCTGTCAACTGGTCGGGGCAATCGGCCTGATGATAAGCGTTGGTGCCTGCATGACCAGCGGCGGGTTCGATGCTGATGGTTCCGAGCAGTACATATTTCTTGCTGGGTTCAGTGGTTTGCTCTTCATCATTGGCCGCGTCGGCGGGTGGTGGTATCACGGCTGATGCGTGCCTGATGGGCAGAGAGTCGGCCTACGTGGGCACGTTGGACCATCGGGACAGATGCAAGTGATACGTCAGGACAAGTCAGAAAGAAAGCGAAGGAGAATCGAGATGAAACTACTGATGGTTCTGGTCGGGTTATTGCTTATAGCGGGGTGCGGGGCCCTGGGGAACAACGTGACTAGCGCATGCGCCGGGTACTCGGAGGGCGACAATCTGGTCGAGGGCATTACGGTGTTCGATGCCGCAAGAGACGCGGGGGTTTCCAAGCTTGACGCTCTAGGAATAGCTTACGAGGGCTGTGGCGAAGAACCGCTCTACCTCCAGGAAGATTGCATGAGGTGCGTCGTCGCCATCATCAACTACGTCTACCCCTGATGCGCCTCTTCCGAATGCCAATCCGCCGAGCTGTCGCCTCAAATGCAGCTTCGTTGGAGTAGCCGAAGCGTGGGCTGCAGCACCCGACGTTAAGGGGCGCACGGGCCAACGTGCGTATACGTGCGTGAGAGTGGCGGTTGAGGAAGCCAACGGCCCCCCGTAGAAGGCCCAAAACCGAGCCAAGCCCCCCGGTTTGGTGCGTGATACCCTCTGGAAGATATGCGGAGCCGGAGGATAGACGGAATATCGGACCTTGCGCGCGCGCGAGGGCTTCATTTCGCTCGATGGGAAGGATCAGCGCCCAGACCAGCTTCCAGGTACGCTGGGAGCCGGGTAGGGCGGGGGGCCAAAATCGCTGGAGATGCGAAAATCAGTGACCACGTGCCAACCACGTACGAATTCCCGCGAAATTGGGTGTTGGGGCGCGACGCGGGGAGAGAGGGTTAGATTACCTGTGTAGCCCTCGCGCGGGCGGGCGGGGGGCACACTGGCAAAGCCGGACAGCGGGTCCCATGTCGTCAGGTGGCATGCCCGGGCGAAGCGCCGACTTGCTTTAGCGACCGGTGGCCAGCCCGCTTCAACGGCGGGGGAGTCGAATCCGTTTCCCAATCGTTCTACTGCCGCCGCTCTTGGGCAGCACATCAGCCGGGTCGCCCTCTTTCATGAGATAATTGCCTCCGCTGGTGGGCATGCGAACCAACCACCCGTTGCCTGCCGTACTCGAGCCGCCCCTCGCATCAAAAACCCTTTCGTAATTCCCCTTCCTTCTTCCTTCATCCCTCCGCCTTCCGCATTCACCATTCCTCCTGATCGCTCAAACACACCTTCCAGAGCGAGCGCCCGTGAAGTTATTACTGTAGAGCCCGACGCCGCGCGCACCGCTGGTGCCCCATTCATTCCGGCGCCCAAACGAAGCGGAAGGCCTTCTCGTCACATCGCCGGAATGGGTGGGGGAAAACGCCCCACCATAGCAAAGGAACTTCAACCATGCCCAAAGTCGTCTCAAAAATCCAATGCGATGCCAACTGCCGCCACCCCAAGGCCGCGCCAAATCCGCCCCAACGCCCCCTCCCGACCTCGACGGACGAGCCACAATGAAAAATGAATATACGAAACGAACCCATCTGAAAGTCTGACTGGAACGACCCGCCCCCATCGAAATCGGGGGACATCATGCTTAAGGGGCTATCTGCTTTGCTCCAGTACTCGTCCAACGTCCCGAGAGAGAATCCACAGATTGCGCAGATTGCGCAGAAACGCAGCAGCAAGGCGACTCGAGCAGCACAATCTGTGTCATCTGCGCAATCTGCGGATAACAAATGCCCAGCCGGGAATGGGATCATTGCGTCTGACGTTCGTATCGGGAGGCGTGCCTGCAGCTGGTGGAGTCAAGGAGATACCCCCTTTCCAAAGATGTTTACAGCGGTGGTCAGCAGCCCCGACGTTCGACTCGACGGACCAACCACAATGAAACAAAGATACGAAACGAAGCCATCTGAAAGTTTGACTGTAAGCTCGATTGGTAGGTCCTTCGCCTATCCCGAAGGGAAGGATCGCACAGCGCGCAACTTCCTCTCAACAAAGGACTTCCACAATGCCCAGTGTCATCTCCAACAAAACGCCGCAACCGATCCCAACATATCCCTTCCACCTTGAGGGACTGGATACGATGAAAAAAGGATACCAAACGAAGCCATCTGAAAGTGTGACTGCAACAACCATTTCCCGCCAAAACCAAAGGCCCGGGTGGCCTGCCTGCTTCGTAGCCGAGGGAGCTGGTAGATCTCCACCCCGGCTACCTGCCTTTACGTCACGCTGCAACGTCAAGGGGCACGGACAGGTGCTGCTGGTATCGTGCAGTACCGCGATCCCGCGGGCCCCGATAACGGCCCGTTCGACGCAGGCTGCGAAGCCTTCGACTTCGACGCGAGCGTTACAGGCGACATCGACCTCAAAGACTTCGCCGGCTTCCAGCGAACGCTCGCAGGTGATTGAAACCCTGATCACCCCGCGCCTGGAGGTGATTATCTGATGCCACACTCTGGCACTATTGAGCACTCAATGCACGTGTAGCGTCGGAAACCGATTTGCTGATGGGTCAAACTCGCAATCGGACGCTACACTTGGATAGAGCTTGCTCTGGAGCATCCTCGGATTTCGTGTCGCACCGGAGTCTGCTCAATCGCTGATCAAAAGAGAATTCCGACCGCTGCAGGGAAATAGAGCTTGCTCTGAAACGTGATGGACCACCACGCGCCCAGGTTGCAGAAGACATGCACAGGATCGAACCTCACTTATCCCCCTTCGCCCCAGGGGCCGAGCGGGAATATTGGACCAGTGCTCGGTGCGGTGACATTGCTTGAACGCTGACCGTACAAAGCTAGCCGTTACTATCCAGGCCCGGATAACACCAGGTCTTATTGCTGCAATCTCATTTGTCTTGCGCGTGGGTCACCGTGATGCCCGCGCCCGGGGGCCTATAAAAGTGATCCTAATAATATGCTGCGCTATCAATCATAACAGCGACCGTCAGGAACGGACGCGCATCCGGCGAAACATGGCCTCCGGCCAACGAGTATCGGACGACAGAGCTTGCTTTTTTTGGGGATGAGGCGTGAGGGAGAACCCGATATATCATCTCACGGGGGACCGCACGCTACGGAGGGGCACCTCGGCATGGAAGTCCTGCCAAGATGCCGGCTTGGGCCTATTATTATGAGCCCGGCCTGCACCGAGTCCGTCCGTGATAACCGTTTGCAAACAACGCGTGTTAAGGTGTTTTTATTGGGGCAGGCTGGAGGATCGAATGGTAGTTGCATTTTTCGACGCTCTTGCCGTGCCTGGTGATGGAGATTCGAGATCGGTATGACTGATAATCAACCCAAATCGAATGACGATTTTCGAGAGATCGAACGTTTTCTGAACGAAGGCAAACCCGCGCATGGCGATTTCCGTGACAAGCTGCCTTTTGTTCCACCCGTGATTCAGGGCGTTGTTATCGAGGAAGGTCCGCCCGAGGATGTCATCGCGGAGTGGTCTGTGCAACGCACACCACGCTCGAGGACGAATGGAGATCAGTCAGCATGACTTGCTCGCTCGAGTCACGCGCTGATATTACGACGGAGGCAACGCAATGTCCCTGTTGATGCAGCGAGAAGACGGAACAGGTGGGCAGGCGCTGGCAACTCCGCCACCGTTGACAGATACGGAGATCGCCATCCCCGCTCGGCGGAGCGAACTTCACGATTATGAGATCGACGGTGAGGCGGTTATTTTCGATACAAGAACGCACGGGATGTATCTGCTGAACCAGACAGCTTTGGCTGTATTTCGCAACTGTGACGGCCGGACAACGATGCGCCAAGTCGCTGAGTCGTTGTCCGAAACCTACGACGTGGCACCAGAAGATGCGCTCGCTCACGTTGAGCATATTGTTGCCATGTTCTCCCACTCGCGATTGCTCGACCTTGGACGTGAGTCATGACCGACAGTGTCGCTCAAACCGCCGGCGCCTCCACTGAGCAGTATCTCCACTGCAAGATTGGATCCATCAACGTCACGGTGCAGAGCGATGATCAGAAGCTCCTTGACGACTTGAGAGTTCTTTATCACGGGTATGACCGACCGTCTCCGGTGCCGGAGCAGGCCATCCGAATGGTGATCCGCGACACAGGACGCTCGAGGCTGCGCGGCCGGCGCTACCGCATTTACGGTGACGGCGAGGAAATCGGCAGGGAACGTTCACGCCGGGAGGTGCTCCCGTTTGTAGAGTGGGGGATCAACTGGCGAGTAATCGCAAACCATCCTGAGTACCTACAGGTACATGCAGGTACGATGGCGCACTTGGGGCGCGGGTTCGTTTTCGCCGCTGCCCCGGGATCCGGGAAATCCACCCTGGCAGCCGGGCTGTTGGCGCGCGGATGGACATATTTATCCGATGAATTCGCTCTGATTGACCGCAAAACGTTGCGCTTACACCCGTTTCCCAAGGCCTTGTGTATCAAGGCCGGTTCCTTTGAGGTCGTCCGACGTCTAGGACTGTCTTTCACTGGGCACCGTTATTACGTTAAAGGATTCAAGGGACGGGTGGGGTATATCAATCCCCATGTTGCCGAGCCGTACATGGCCCCCGATCCGACCCCGATCCGATACATCGTTTTCCCCAAGTACACGGGAACCGACCGGCCTCATCTGTATCCGATCTCTCGTGCCCGTGCGCTACTCGACCTGGCCGAGTGCACTTTCAACCGAAACGTGCTCAGCGATCAGCTACTGTCGGTCCTGGGTGACGCTGTGAGTCAAGCGCAGTGCTTCCGTCTTGAAGCAGGCGCGATCGAGGACACCTGTGACCTTATCGAATCTTCACTGTGTCGTGCACCGGAACCCGCGCACAATGCCGGATTGTTGACAAGTGGGACGAAGTGTATTTCTCCCTCGAGGGGCGCGAAGCCCAACGTCCCACCCAGCCGTCGCAACTTCTTACGCGGCGCGGTCAAACTTGCCTATGTCACCCCCGCCGTGCTTGCGCTCAATCCACAAGAAGCGCTCGCTGCGGGCAGCAACCACAGCTGCTACCCGGCCGGTCATGTGTGTCCGGGACAAGAGCTGTGCTGTGATGACATGGTCTGTAGCGGCGGTGTGTGTACGAATGAGGTATGCGTCGAATCAGGCGGTCTTTGCTTCGCCGATTCTGATTGCTGCACCAACGACTGCCAGCTAGGAGCCTGCCAGTAGCAGATCCTCGTTCTGTCCTGCAAACGGTCCTTGGAATTAATCGTGGTTTGCGTCGTCCCCGTTGCCTTAATGGGAGCGGGACCGACGCCGCCGCGTTCTTGCCGAGATCAACGTGACCATGGCGGCCAGAGCGCAAGGAATCATGCCGAGCCCGCAAACAGGTGAAAACGTTGGTGACGCGGGTGTCACATTGCTGTCGTCGGCATCGTCTTGGGTAGAAGACTTGGCGCCGACGGCGAAGACGCCCGGCTCGTCACGCACCGCCCAGAAGTCCACACTGTCATCCGTGTACACCACGAATCCGGACTCACCCACGATGCCCGTGGGCTCGGACTGACCGATGTTCACACCAGCCGGTATCCATGTGCCCGGTGATGGACTCTGAGTCGTGTCGAGAACGTGAAGTTCGACATCCGCCGGCGAAATACTCCAATCGTCCAGCTCATACTCTTGAAAGGTCATGCTGACAGTGAGGCTGAGGCTCCCCTGTAGTGCCGGGCTCTCGACCGTCAATGTGTGGTCGAGCGCGACACCATCGTTGAAACCCGCCAGGGTACCCAAGCCGGGACCCGGAGCCCCGGTCGATTCCGGTCCTGGAGCCGTTACAGTCAGTGCGAAGTGCTTGTCAGGTTCAGCGTCGGCCACAACGATCTGAGCGAGCGGTGCCCCCTCGTCGCTGACAACGAGCTCGTTCAACACCCCATCTGTGTCCGTGGTGCCCGCCCCTGTGGCGAGGAGAATCATGGCGGCAGCGGCTGCTGCCCCCCCACCTGCGCTACATGACGGCGTCAGAAGGAACGCACGTACGTCGCTGCTCGAGTTCGTCCCCCAACCAGTGATACTACCGTCGTCGTTGATACCCGTCGCCCTGGTCAGAGTCCAGCCTTCCCCAGCATCTACAAGGTCGTTCAGGTTGCGAATCCCGTTGGTACTGTCCCAGATGAAGGCGTGGAAAGCCCCTCCGGTGACATTCGAGGTGCCCACAACTTCATCGCTGTCGTTGATACCTAGTGCCCAGCTGGTGTCCCCACCAGTCAGAACGCCAAGATCCGTCATACCGCCATCCCAGAGGAAGGCGTGCGCATCCCCGCTGGCCGTATAGGATGTGCCGACTATGTTGCCCGAGCTGTTTATGGCGTTCGCCCGATGCGTGACAGAACCTATCTCACCTCCCAACGTGCCCAGATCGGTCATCGAACCGTTCTGCCAACGGAAGGGCCGCATGTACTCGCTGGCGTTTTCCGACCCACCGACGACCTGGCCGGAATCGTTGATGTCCATGGCCACGCTATGGTAGCCGCCAAGGGTGCCGAGGCTGTTGATCCCGGCGCCGAGTGTGTAGGCGGGTGCAGGAAGATAGATGAAGGCCAGCCGATCGGTCGGAGGTGTGCCGGAGTTGTAGGCAGTGCCAGCTACTTCGCTGCTGGCGTTGACGGCGGTGGCCTCGCTGTCAGTGCGGTCGGTAAGTGTATCCAGGTCGGTCAGGCTGCCGTCGTAGAAAAACGCCTTGCGGTTTCCGGCGGCGTTGTCGGACCAGCCAACTACTTCTCCGGAGCTGTTGATGCCCAGTGCTTCGGCGACGCTACCACCGGCGAATGTGCCAAGCGAGGTAAATGAGCCGCACTCCGACAGCCAGGCACCGGAGTCACCGCCGGCGTCCTCGTCGTAACCGGCCACGTCGCCTGATGCGTTAATGGAGTAGCCCAGGCTGGACTCGGCAGGAGTCACGGCCCCCAGGTCCGCGATGCTGTAAGAAATTGACGAGTCGCAGTTTGTCCAATACCCAATCAGGTGGAACGTATGCGCATCACTCACGTCCTGGTGGTAGAATTCTATCGTGGCCGTTGCGTCCGACTGAACGTGCATATGTCCGAGGTCGCTGCCTCCACCTTGGGCCTCGTGGATATCCAGGAGCCGCCCAAGCGAGGATCCGTTCGCGCGAGCGCCCATGCTGACGTTTACTACGAGGGCTTCGTTGGCGAGTACAAGCTCCACCACGGCGGTGTTGGTCACGCCGCTGCTCGTCAAGTCGATGTCTTCCCATGTGGCGTCGATCGAGGGGCTTCCTATGTCCGCAAAGAGTTCACTGTAAGCAAGGGGTGCGACGCTCCAGTAACCGGCCAGGTAGAAATCGACGTTTGTGTCGCTCTGGGCATACAGCTCGATCGTCGCGCCGGCCGTGGCGTCGGTCTTCACGAACATCGTGGCCGTATCGACCCCTCCGTTCTCGGCTTCGTGGAGGTCGAGTCTTCGTTCGAGGCTCGACCCATTCGTCCGCACACCGGCCTCCCATTCGTTTCCGATGTCGCCGTTGGTCATGATGATCTCGGCTACATGCTCGGGGCCGACACCGTAGCTGCAGAGGTCGCGGTCTTGCCACGATGTGCTGGCGCCGGCCGTGAACGTGTCGAAGAGCTCCACATACGTCCCACAGGTCCAGATGCCGAGCAGAACGAAGTCAACGTCCGTCGTTAGGTCGGAGTAATGCTGAATCTGCGAGCTCGCGTTGGCCTGGACGTGCATGACCAACACGTCTTCTCCCCCGCCTTCCGCCTCCTGAAGCTGCACTCGCCGGTCCAGGCTGGATCCAACCGCACGAACGCCGCCCCAGCGGGGATTGGAAGTGTTGCCGTTCATTATAGCCACTTCGACCACGGCGTTGGCTCGCACATTGTACGGAGGGCCGCTCAGGTCCTGCGTTTGCCACGTGTCCGCGGAGCTGGCCGTCCACGCTTCGAAGGTTGCCGTATAGCACCCCTTTAAGTGCGTCACCGAAGTGGCGGACCCCGTGACCGGTCCGCTTCCGGTTATGTCGTTCTTATCCAGGCCGATAGTGACCTGATCTCCGAGGGACAATGACGCGAAATCGGCGCGGAGGATGTAAGAAGTACCTGTGGTGATATCAAAGGACGTCGAGAATGTGATGGTCCCGGCCGCAGTGTTCACGGAACCTGCGCCACCGACGGTCGTGGTCTCTCCGGTGCCGATGTCGCCGTTGTAGTTGTCATCTACGACAAGCTCGACGTCGGCCCAGTCGGGGTCCGTCAAACCCGCGATGTCCGTAAGGCGGAAGACGATCTCGGTTATAGTGAGAGTTCCAGAGCACGGGGTGAGTACAAAGGCAAAGAGCTCGGCATCCGTTTCCCCGCT
Source organism: Planctomycetota bacterium (assembly GCA_030622435.1). GTDB lineage: Bacteria > Planctomycetota > Phycisphaerae > UBA1845 > UBA1845. Next base: position 11,920 of record JAUXGE010000001.1, on the reverse strand, counting down.
CTGCTCCGTGAATGCGTCTGTCTCCTGGCCCGTGACCTGATCGTCGAGAATGGCTCCGATGCTCCAGTGTCCGATCATGCGAAAGCTGTGTGCGTCGCTGACGTCCTCATGCCGGAGCTCTATGACCGCGGACGCGTCAGACAACGCGTGCATACGTCCAAAGTCTCCACCACCCGAGCCGTCGTTCTCCTCCCGCAGATCGAACAGCCGGGCGACGGACGACCCGTTCGCACGAATGCCCAGTTCATTCTCCTGGGTCGTTATGTTGTTGGCGAAGAGAATCTCCACTACACTCCCGTCGCTTGCCCCCGAGGCCGTGAGATCCTCATCTTCCCAGGTGGCGTCGGCGGACGGGCTGTCGATGTCGGTGAACGTCTCGGTATAGACTCCCGGTGCCGGGCTCCAATACCCGACGACGTAGAAATCGACCTTGATCACGTGACCTGCGTAAGCCTCAATCGTGGCACTCCCGCTGTTGTCGGCCTGGACGAACATGGTGATGGTGTCCACACCGTCGTCGATCGATTGCAGGACGACGCGTCTGTCGAGACTGGAGCCATTGGTTCGTGTGCCCGCATAATACGCCTGCGAATCTGCCTCGTTGGTCATGACGATTTCGGCGATGTCGCCAGGGCCCAGGCCGTACGCGTTCAGGTCCTCGTCCGTCCAAGATGATGCGGCACTAAAAGTGCCAAAGAGCTCCACATAAGTTCCGCACTCCCAATAGCCGAGCAGGACGAAGTCGACATCGGCGGTATTGTCGGCGTAATGCTGTATTTGTGAACTCGCGTCAGTTTGAACGTGCATGACAAGCACGTCGGTGCCGCCTCCCGCGGCTTCGTGCAGATCGATGCGCCGCTCAAGACTGGAGCCCACCGCGCGAACGCCGCCGAATCGTGACTCACTGGTGCTGACGTTCCGGATTGCGACCTCGACAACCACACTGCCCGGCACGCTGAACGGCGCGCCACTCAGGTCCTTGGTCTGCCAGGTGTCGGCGGATGTTGCGGACCAGGATTCGAAGCTCTCGACGTATTGAGCACTGGCCAATTCAGGCAATCCGACGACGGCCAGGGTAGCCAAAACGGAGAGAACCCTCCATCGACACGCTCGCCGGCGAGCCTTCGAGTTATCGATTGCATGAGAGCCTCCGCCGTGCATCGTCCCGTGCAACAAAGACCCTCGGTGTGCGTTGAGAGTCAACGCCGTATGGCGTGCGGTTCGCGCGCGACGTGCGTACAAACGAAGTGTGTTCCTACCTGAGATCCTCATGCCTGACTGCCCTCCTTGCTGTCAACTGCGCCGAGACACTGCGGCCTCGCTCGGCTTTATAGGTGCCGATCCGCCTGCTGAGGCTGGAGCCGACGGCCCGCACGACACCACATCGCCCGCTGTTGTGGCGGATGTTTCTCACGGCGATTTCCACCACGGCATTGGCCGGCACGCTGGACGGGGCACAGGTCAGGTCCTTCGTCTCTCAGGTATCCGCAGTCGTCGCCTGCCAACTCTGGAAAACCTCGACGTAATCTCCGCGGGCGGCAGAGGGTGCCAAAGCCCACACGATTAGAATCAGGGCGACCGTTTCGACCGGTCGCCCCCACAGCCGCCGGCCTATGATTTGGAGCGGTCTTTTCATCCCAAAGGTATCTCCAGCGGATTCCGGCCAGGTCACGAAAACGTCTTTGTTGCGCTGAACGTGCTACGCATCCCGAAGTCGGCGCACCTTGGTCCTATATTTCACCAAAGCAGTGAGTAGTATCGGCTCGCAGCGCTGCCCACAACCACACCGTCCGGCCTGCGAAAGCTCGTCCAAGAGGATCTCGCCGGGCTCGAGGCCCGACTCGAAGCCGCCGGCGCCCACTGGACCCCAGGTCGCATCCCGAACTGGGAGATGGAGTAGCCGCCAGCCCCGGCAATCCCATGAGCTTCTTCATCTTGCACCTGTTCTTCCAGTACCGTGTTTCGTGAATCCCGCGACTACTCGAGCCGCAAGCTTGACGCCCCGCGGAAGGCGCAGGGGAGAGGACAACTCGAGAATCGACATGCGACCGAAACCCAAAGTCCGGCAAAACCACGGGAATACCTGGTTTTGCGGGGTCTAACGGAGAGGGGGGGATTCGAACCCCCGAGACAGGCGTAAACCCGTCTGACGGTTTAGCAAACCGTTGGTTTCAGCCACTCACCCACCTCTCCAACCTATTGCAAATAATCGGCTTACGTCGTTTCTTCAATGCTGGGCGATGAAGGGCGACAGCCCACTGAGCCGATGCGCCGCCCCATATCTCGCGGTACCGCACAGTCGCTCAGGATTCGCAACCCGGGCGGGTGCCTCGCGCTGAATTGGTACCAGGGAGCTAGACCATAGTCAAGGATTGCTCGAACGCTTTCCGGGGGTGGCCATCGTTTGCGGCAAGGGCGAACGATTCGTGTCTTTCCGTAGCGGCCGGCGTCCCCGCCGGCCGACGTGTGCCACAGCACCTACCTGGGAAAACGGCCTGCGAGGACGCAGGCCGCCACAACCTCATGAGGACGGGATAATGACACAGTACCACAGAACTCGGCCACACCCACAGTCCCCTCAACCGGTAGCAGGACTGTTTCGCGCGCGCCGGGTGGCATGCTCCACGCGCAGTGTGGGCATGCTCCTGCAAGCCGTGAAGAAGCCCTACTCATAGGGTGCGTCCCAGACGCACCATGCCGGACAATGAACCACCGCCTGACCGGGTTTCTCACCGCGGAGAATAAGGAGAACGCTGAGGTTCGTTCATTGCATAGCGTTTCGAACCGTATGGCCTTACGTGTGTGGAAGCGATCTGTCAGAAGCAGTCGTCCCGGACGGCGTCACCCCGCCAGCCGCCCCAGACGCAGGGTGCAATGCCCCACGCGCGTACGTGTTTAGCGTCAGGCGTGGTAGGATCAGTACCGTGATGGAGCGGTCATCGAACCCTGTGTGGACAAGACCGCTTGTGTCTGGTGGTTCTGATTCTCACGGTACGGCGTTTCCCGCCAGTGACTCCCGACATAGATCAGGCTGACAGATACTCGACCGGTGAGAACACGGTTGTGTGCATGTCCCCGAGCCGCGACCGTGAGCCTGCTGAAAGACGTCTATTGAGGATATACGGATCGGATGCGGATTCAGCGATCGGCGCGACTTGCGTTGACTGGAGACGATGGGACTCGAACCCACGACCTTCGCATTGCGAACGCGACGCTCTCCCAAACTGAGCTACGTCCCCGGTAGTACGACGCATCACCGTAGCGATCGAAGAAGCCACGTCAAGAATCCCACGAGTCAGAAGCTAACGTGTACCCCCTTCCTGCGTGCATGCTCCGGCGAACCCTGCATGAGGGACTATTCGAGGCCAGGTAACGGACCGAGCCTGTTTGTCACATCGAAGAATGAGAGATTTGCCGGGAACTCGGTACGAACGCGGTTATCGATACACCGGCGTGGAACTCGGATCTGCTTCATGGGCTGGCCATCGGCGGACTGCAAAGGCTACCGACCGTTCGGCTGCCGACCATTCGGAGAGAAACATGGGTTATCGGGAACTTTTCTTGCGAATCTTTTCCGGATGTCCAGCATGGGCATCGACTCCTCGTGCGAGATCGGGACACGACAGTCGAGTCTTCGATTGGAATCGGACGCACGACATAGAGGTGACCAGACCTGTTTTTTTGAAGGGCGATTTCATATTGGGTTGGCGCGCCTTGGAAAATCGTGCGCCACTGCACCCGATCAGGTGAGCACGTAGCTTTCGTCTGTCCTCCGACCGGTACAAACGCCGTGTAGCCTTGTGCGCGGGGCGAGAACGGCCAGACCCATTACCCGTGATTGCTCGTGTTACTCAAGATGCGCGTTGCGTTTTGAAAGAAAGCCAAAAAAGATTGACTCGAAATGTTGAATCTGGTAATATCGGCCTCGTCAATATTAGGGACCTAGCTTCGAGGCTCATATCAAACTCGAGGCTGCGTTGGTTGTGGGTCGTGTCGCCTGTGGGAGTAGGCCGGCACGGGTGGTATTCGCAACAAGGGAGGGCTTTGGCAGGCTGGCGTCAGGTGCGTCTAAATGCGTTAGGTGGGTAGAAGCTCCATTCAAACAGCAAATTTAATGGAGGTCTGTCGCTGCTCGTCGTTCGGTACGACGAGTGGTGCCGGTTGTGTGTGGACACAGCGTCATTTGTGGGATTCTGTGAAGGACCGTAGCCGGTAACCCAAACGTTCGCTGCTCTTTCGCCCGTATTCGTGTCGGCCGGAGTCGGTATGTCCTCGGCGGATCGCAGTGCGATGCTGTGCTTCGGATTGTTCCCGGAGCTGTATCGTTGTCACGGTAATTAAGTTTGGGTGAATCAGGTGTCTATTTGAACAGGAGGCCAGGAAGGTGCGGGTAGCGTCAAACGGAACATTTTCGCCTTTCAGTAAGTCTGCGTTTGGAGGAGGTATGAATCGATGAAGACGTGTAACGGCAAATATGGATGGCGCCCAGTGTTGGGCGTTGTAGCAGCAGGTATTCTCGCCTGCAGCCTATCACTTCACGGTGCGCCGTCGGACAACGACGGTGTAACGCGGGGTGCTAAGGTAGGCTCCAGGGGTTTGCAATCCAGCTTGGTGGCATACCCGGACGGGATACCGTCCAGTCGTATCGGCCGTGTTGCGCCTGTTTATGCGACAAGTTCGGCGGCAGAGTTGTTCCGAGTGAATGGGGAGGTCCCGTTGCTCATTCTCGAGGGCGTGGACCAGCCGAGCGCCGGAATGATCGCCGCGCGTACGGGCGGTCCGGCTGAAGGTGAGTGTGAGCTCGATATCGAGTGCGACGCATGCGATCCGTGCCTCGTCGGCGAGTGTGTTTCCGGTGGGTGCGTGATTTCCGACGCAGTGGAATGCGCTCCTTGCAACGACCCATTCTTCTGCAACGGGTACGAGCTATGCGACGGGTTTGGGCTGTGTGTCGACATCACGGGCCAGGTACGTTTGGCGTGCGATGCCGGCGCGAAAGAGGGGCTCGGTTGCGCTGTTGACGAGGATTGTCCTGACGGCCACTGCGTCGAAGAGAAGATGCCGACCGATCCGTGCGACCGGTTCCCGGCGTTGATCTGCGACGAGGACGCGGTAACAGGCTCAGTCGCAGCAACCGGCGCCTGTGTGACGCCGTGCGATCCGGAGGCGGTCGTTGATACGTGCGACGACGGGATGGACTGCAACGGTGTGGAGCAGTGCACACCCCAGGAGTGTGTCGGTTCGCTCGCGGGCAATTCGTGCACGACAAATGCCGAGTGCGGGGTGGAAGTAGGTGACTTGTGCGGCGGTGTCTGCCGTACCATATCACCGCCTCCCTGCGGTACCAACGCGGTGTGCAAAGAGGGCACGCCCTACACTTGCGGGTGGGGCCGGTGCTGCGACCCAGCCTGCTCGCGCGAGAAACTCGCCGGTTGTACAGGCGATTGGCTGGCGCTGGGCGACAGGGCGAATACGACCGAGGACGACGGCGATTGTGACATCCTGGCCGCGCCTAATCTGCCCAACGCCGGCGAGGATTACGACTGCCCCGAGTACAGCTCCGGAATCGTCGAAGGTACGTCGGTGGTCGAGCTGCTTGGTCCGGCCGGCGTGGGCACTTGCCGTCCCTACAAGGAAATCGGCGACGACTACAAGCTGGCGGGCTGCACCACGGGCGACGAGTGGTTTGCGGCAACGACAATCCGCTTTGTCGGCGGGTTCCCGGATGGTGTCGGGTCGCGCATGCGCGTGACGTTCTATGACATGGCCGGCAATTTCATCGAGGACGTCATTACCTCCCCGGCTGAAAGCGGCACGGAAGTGCTGCGGACCGTGATCTTCACTGAGTCGCCGGTCATCCCGTGCGAGGGTTACATGGCCTTGAAGCCGGCGGAGGAATTCTCGCAGGACAACCTGTCGTCCTGGTGGTCGACGGGTGTCGTCGAGGCCGGAACCAATGATCCGACCAGGCTGTGGATCGACGGCGCGCCTTGTCTGTCGTGCGCCGAACTGACTTCCCCGAACCCGCATATCCTGGCGTTCGAGATCGTCGGCGATTACACCTCTGAACCTGTGGGTGCCTGCTGCGATGTCGAATCCGGCGTTTGCACCGAGGAGGTGCGCTGGGATTGCGAGGGTTCCGGGAACCTGTACCAGGGCAACGGAACGGGCTGCATCGTCTGCAGCAACGATCCCTTCGTCTCGTGCTCCACCGATGAACAGTGCATTATCTGTGACGGCGGTGAACGCGAAGGCGAGCCCTGCGGCGCCAACCCCGATCTCTGCCCCAACGGCGGTACATGCAACGGCACCGATTGCATCGGCGGAGACAAAGATCTCTGTGAGGGCGGCGACCGCGACGGCGAGGCTTGCGGCGCCAACGCATGTTTCGCCGGCACTTGCGACGGAACCGAGTGCGTAGGTGGCGCCAACGACGGCGATCCGTGCGATTGCCCAGCAGGCGGCACATGCCTCGGCGATCCGTGCGGTTGCCCGGGTGGCACGTGCGACGATACCACGGGCGAGTGCAACCGCCCGAGGGAAGCATGCTTGAAGAGCGCGTGCTGTGATCCGGCAGGTGATTGCCTGGAAACAACGGGTGGCTTCTGCACGAACACCGGTACGTGCAGCGTGACCACCGCAACCACGTGCGCCATCGCTGCGGATTGCCCATCCGGCGAAACGTGCGTAGGCGCCGACACTTGCCTGAGCGACGTAGACTGTGATCCTGAAACCTGCGAGGCTCCCTGTGAGCCAGGGAGCATCTCGCAAGGGTTCGGAACCAGTTGCGAAAACAACTGCTGTGAGCAGCCCATCTACGCGGGTTGGGATACCTGTGCTCTGGCAAGGACCAATGTGGTTGTTCTCAATGTAACGACGACCCTGCAGACCCTCACCTTCACGGGTGACAACAAGCAGGCGACGTTCGACGACCACACCAGTGGAACGTGCGAGGCCGGTATCTTCGACGAGGACGGCGGCACTCGCGATCGCGGATGGTGGCACGCGTTCAGCCTGGACAGCGGAGACGACAACTGCAGCGATATCCGGATCGACATGTGCTGCTCCGAGCCGATCCATCAGCCGCAGTGGGCGTTCCTGTACTCCGATTGTGATCCGTGCGGTGGCGTGTACAACAACACGACCGCCCCGCCGCCGATCGGCAACGGTATCGACGGCAACGACCGCGGCGATCCCTTCTGCCCGAATGACAACCTCTGGCAGACGTGGACGCGCCTGAGAGACGGGATCTACTACCACCCGATCTACACCGCGACCGGCGGTCACTTCGGGCAGTACCAGCTCCACATCACGGCCGTGACATGTCCTGTTGCCGCATGTTGCCTGCCGGACGGGTCCTGTGAGCTCTACAACGAGCTGGATTGCGACGAGGCCGGCGGCTACTGGCTCGGCTTCGGCAACCTCCCCTCGAATCTCAATCCCGTAATCTCGTGTGAGTTCGGTGCATGCGACTTCGGCGCGTGTTGCCTTGGACCGGGACAGTGCCAGGACGACGACGGCGCCATGGACCGCGATCTGTGCGTAACCACGCTCGGAGGCACCTACTATGGCGGAGCCCAGTGCGACTATCCGAAGCAACCGTGTCCGACGTGCGAGATCCAGGGCGAAGCCAACTGCCAAGCCACTGTGGGTGCGGCAGCGGGCAACTATGCGGGATCGAGCGATCTGGGCATCCCACCGACGGGAACGGCCATCGCGGATGACTTCATCCCGTCTGGTGACAGCCTCAAGACCATTTGCGTCTGGGGTACGTACATGGACGATCTTGGTGACGGTCCGACCGGGTCGGAAGGGTACGAGCAGTTCGAGTGTGTGTGGAAGGTCCCGGATGGGGATGAGAGCTTCCGTGTTCGTGTCTATGCGGACAGCGTTCCACCCGGGCAGCCGGGCGCGCTAGTGGGCGAACAGCTTGTCTACGGTGACGCCGTGGGTCGAGGCCCCGTCGATTCGCCGGGCTTCTTCTGGACCGGCTTCAACGTGCACGGCTGGACGCTGGAACTTCCGACTGCGATTCCCTTGATCGCCGATGAGACGCATTGGCTCGAGGTTGCCAGCAACCGGAATATCTGTCCGAACGGAGAGTGCGAAGACGGTTATTGCGTCAGTGGTGATCGTGAGGGACAAAGCTGCAATCCCGATAGCACCTGCTGGTGGTCCTGGTATCAGACCTACCAGGAGGACGGCTTCGGGAACGCCTGGTCCCTGTTCGGTACGGATGATCGTCCCGATCAGAACATGGAGATCGGAAGTGGTTACGTGAACGGCAGCGGCAAGTCGGTAGACGTGCAGTTCTGCCTGGGTGGACCGACAGGCCCCCTTGCCTTCACCCTGCCGGATCCCCCGACGGGTTGTTGCTGCGATTGCGAGGATACCACAACCGAAAACGTAACACTCGTCCATTGCGAGCTTGAACTCGGTGGCGTCTGGACTCGTGACGCCCTGTGCTCGGATGAGGGAACCTGCTTCAACGAGGGCGATGATTGCTTGGGCGCCAGAGGTCAGATCGCCGCGGGCGGGCTGAATTGCCAGTCAGCGCCGGGCGAGTCAGGCGCGTTGGTGGTCAGCGACGGACTTACCGGCTTCGACACGACCTGCTACACGACGGACGGTCCTGAGTTCGCGGGCGGTGGAAGTGAAAGCGCGCTCGGGAAGGACATCTGGTTCGCCTACACGACCACCTGCACTGGCGAACTGGTCGCCAGCATGTGCATGAGCGGAAACGGCGACGGTGGTTACGACAGCTTCATGGCCATGTACCACGATCCGGACTTCCCGGATGTGTGTATGTGTCCCGGCGAGGGTCCGCCGCCCTCGACTACGATCGGCGTGAGCGACGAGGGCTGCAACGGTATCGCGGACGAAGGTTCCGGCTACATGGACGGGATGATCGTCTTCCCAGGCGAGTGCTACCTGGTCCGTCTCGGCGGATGGGGACGCAACAGCGAAGCCGCGGCAGGGGCCGGAAGAGGGCTCGTGGACATCGCGTGCACGGCATCCCTCTGCTTCCCGTCGACTCCGCCTGAGCCCGAGACGCTCCCCGACCTTTTCGGCAATCCGATCAGCCAGAAGGGTAGGTACTTGTCGTTCATCGCTCAGGATGATGGGCATACGGGGTATGTCCGGGTGACATTCGTGGATCTGCCCGCGCCGTACGATTCCTGGAACGGCGTGGAGATGTACGTTAACCCGCCTCTCCCCTACTGTGAGAACGCAGGTGTATCGACGCCGGTTCCGCCGGCAACTGAATGTCCCGAAGCTGTCGGAGGTCTGCCCTCTGACACCTTCCTGGCCTCGACTCTGAGTTGCTCACCGCCCGAGGCATACGACTGGGCGTCGGCCGGCGTGGTCCACGTGTTCGACGAGGGCATCGTCCCACTTGGCATCTACCACATACAGATGGCCGACAGCTCCTGCTCGACGGGGGTCGAAAGCAGCTTCTCGGATCCGTTGGTCATGCAGCAAACCAAGTGGGGGGACTGTGTTGAGGACTGCACAACGATTCCGTGCTCGCCCCCGCTTGGAACAACCAATACGGGCATCGGGGACGTTACAGCGGTACTGGACAAGTGGAAGAACCTTCCGGGCAACCTGATGAAGGCCCGGGCGGACATGGAAGGATCACCGGCCGGTGACCACAGGGTTCCGGACCAGGCAATCAACATTACGGACGTGACGTACACTCTTGGTGCGTTCCTGGGCCAACAGTATCCTGGTCCTGGGTTCCCGCCGCCGAGTCCGCGTCCTTGCACTGGTTTCATTGCCGGGGCGCCCTAGTTTGGCACAACCGGTTAGTCCCGGGTCGGGGTGGGCCCATTTTGGCCCACCCCGATTCGGCGACAATTTAGTGGTTGATTAGAGTCCGCTATTGAGGTACATTGGCTGAAGCATTCTGATTTCGGAAACAAGGGAGGTTGTGTGTCGTGTCGTTTGGTTTCTGGTGGTAAGACAGGTTACAAAAACCTGGCCGCGGGCGTTATCTACGAGGAGGGCTTTCATTTAGGAGAACAAGCGGAGGACAAGAACAGTCGTTTTGTGAGTTTTTTGGTTATCGTAAGTCGTATCGATTGGGACATGGGATTCATTCCCCTAAGGAGGTTTGGAAGATGAAAAAGATTCTTGTTGGTGTGGCTGCTGTTGGTGTGCTCGCTTTTTGCGTTGCTGCATCAGCTGCTCCACAGGGTGACGATGGCTACACACTCCCCGAGGTGTTGCAGGGAAGAGCACGCGTGGTCCATGTTGAGACCCCGTCGTTGATCAACCCCCGGGGGGAGGCCAACGCTGAGGCTGAGGTGCCTAGCCACCCCCAGAATATTGTGATCGAGGTCATTAACGACGAGGCCTTTGCTCGTGGTGTGACTGCGACCGGTGCCGGTGCCGAGGCTGTGGTCTTTTCACAGATGCTCGACTCCGGGTACGGCTACTTTCACGACAACGAGCCCGGCACGATGCAATGGTCGCAGATGATTTTCGGTAACGGCTTTGTGCCGGGGACCGATCTGTCATCGTGGATGGCGAGGGTTTACGTCAGTACCTACAACTTCGGTGCCTTCAACGGCACTGGCGGTTTCACGATCGAGCTGTGGGACGGCGATCCGCTCGGTGCTCAGAGCACCGTCTGCGCGGCGGTACCCGCACCGATTGCCGGGACGAGTTGCACGTGGACCGATCTGCCTGAGGCCGTTGTCTATGACCTCAAGTGTATCTTCGCCGCGAAGGTTCCGGTCAACTGCACTGAGGTCTTTGGTGTGGTTATGCCTGGCGACGTCTGCCGTTGGGCATGGCGTATGTCCGACGGCTTCATCACTGGCGGTGCCATGACAAAGCCGCAGGTTGGTGCCGGCGATTTCTTGGGTGCGATCTGGGGATGCGATCAGCACGGTTACTGTGCCACGGCTTCCGGCTACACGGCCGGCTTCTGCTGTGACGACGTGGGCGGCGCCCCCGGGACGGTGGCTTGCGACCACACGGATGCGGATCAGAACAACTGGACTCCGGCCGGTGGTGGCTGCAATGCAGGTGTAGCCCCGCACCCGACGTTCTGTAATGACGGTGCTGCGGATTACTACTTTGCCTATGGGCCAGATGCCCCGGTTTACTACAACAACTTCGTGGGTCAGGCGTTTGCTCAGACGGACACCATCATGCAGGTGGTTCCGATGAGCGTCGATGCCATCCCGCCTGGGGCCTCTCCCGTCGACGTGACGATCGACGGCAATTCGGTCACGATCGATCAGTCCTATCCTGGTTCCGAACGCCACTTGTGGTTCGAGATTTATGTTTCGGACTGGGATCCGGATTATGAGGGTATCACCGTGAAGTCATTTCAGGCCACTCTTGATGCCTCCGGTTACAGCGCCGGGTTGAAGTGCACACTGACGCCTTGGCAACCCGCTTGTGCGGACGACGAAGACTGCATCGCTGCGCAGGGTCCGATCGGTGACGGCGCGCTGAGGGGTGGATGTAACCACCCCGGTCTTCCGCCGGACGTATGTGCCGCCGGCTTCGCGGACAACCAGGGTTGGAGGTGGATTTTTTCTGGTCCGGGTATGATTTACTGGGGTGACGTGGACATGAGCACCCTGGACTACCGCTATGGCGCGGGGCTGCTGAGTGAAGCGATTCCCAGTCCGCACGTCGACTTGTACCTGGGTTCGCTGACGCTAAAGACGATGTGCGATTGCCCGGCCGGCGACTTCCACGTCGGACTGGGGCTGGCGAACATGTACTCGAACATGGTTCAAGGGCCGCCGAACAACAGCGAGTTCTTACCGCTGCTCGGTGTTGTCGGCGCTGATGTTATCTTCCCGACGGGTCGGTGCTGTAACATTAGCGCGAGCCCTAATGTTTGCCTTTCCGACACGGCTTCGCGTTGCGAGTGTCAGCAGTTGGGAATCGACGG
>JAUXGE010000158.1 GCA_030622435.1 Planctomycetota bacterium | reverse complement strand
TCATGGGTGCCATGTGGGGCATGAAGGGGTACGCGGCCGGGATCCTGCTGAGTACGGTGTGCGGCAGCACTGTTACGGTGATGTGGGTGCATCGAGTTGGGCACCTTCGACTGGGGCAGTGGATCGGCTCGCTGGGTCTGTCGGCCACTGTCGCCGGGGTCTTGCTACTGTGTCATGTCGGGGCGGCGGTGCTGTTTCGTGATGCGCTCCAGCGGTGCCTAGCGGTTGCCGTGGTGGGCGGAATCGTAGCGGCTGTGTGGCTGTGGCGCAGTCGTGATCGATGGATCCGCTTGGTCGAAAGGATCCTGAAACAGCTCCGGGCTCCGCGGCCTGAGGTCGGTGCAGAGCAGTAGTTGCGAAGGCGTTTCCCCGCATGAACATTGGCTTTGTGTGTCCAGAGTACCCTGTCCAGGATTCCGCGAACGGGGTCTCGACGTACACGTCGATGATGGTGGACGCATTGCTGAACCGTGGCCATCGGTTGACTGTGTTCTGTCTGGATGCTGAATCGGGTGAATCTTGTGTGGCACCCCATGACGAGGATGCAGTACGCGTTCGCAGGGTGCGACGCGCAGGTCTGAGACTACCGCTGCTGCGTTTGGCGTACTATCAGCTGGGCTATCGTTTGGCCGCCGGGTATTTGCCGTACCGTGATCTGGCTGTCGGCTTGCGGCGGACGATCCTCGAGGCGTGTGAAGAGGAGGCTATCGACGTGCTGCAATGCCCGGAGTGGGCGGGGTTGCCCTGGTGGCTCACGTCGGTGAGGATTCCGCTGGTGGTACGTCTCCATTGTCCTATCTCGGTTTCCTATCCAGCTGACGGCGTGCCGCCGTCTCGGAGCCTGCGTGCCGTTGCTGGCCTGGAGCGGCGGTGTCTAAGCGCGGCAATCGACCTGACCGCTCCGTCGCACGCAATGGTTTCGAGAACTGAGGATGTGTTGGGCGTAACGCTGCCCGGTACGCGCGTCATCCCGAATCCGATTGAGGTGGCGCCTACCGTGCCCGATGAAGACCGAGCCTGTGGATCACGTTCGATCCTCTTCGTAGGCCGAACTGACGGGCTGAAAGGTTTTGATGGCCTGGTGGTAGCGTTCGGTATTCTGGCACGCAAGCCGGAGTTCAGCGATGTGCGTCTGAACGTGGTCGGTCCGGACCACGGTGTGCTGCTTGATGGCAGGAACAGGGCATCAGGGATGGACTACATCCGCGCGACCATCGAAGACGCCGGCATCCGTTCGAGGATCGACATGGTGGGTCGGCTGCCATACGCGGAAGTCAAGAAGTTGCGGTGGCCAGGCCGGATCGTTGTCGTACCATCCAGGTTCGAGAGCTTTGCGAACACCGCGGCTGAAGGCATGGCGGCAGGGTGCGCCGTCGTGGCGTCGGATGCCGGAGGTATCCCGGAGGTTGTCCAGCACGAGCGGAACGGCCTGCTGTTCCGTTCAGGCGATTGGCCGGGGCTTGCCACTCAGATCGAGCGGCTCTTGCGCGACAGATCCCTGAGGATGCGACTCGGTGCACAGGCTCAGCTGGACGTTCAGGACCGCTACGCCCTGGATCACGTCGCAGCCCAGACGGAGCAGTTCTACAGTGAGGTCATTGAGCGTTATCATGCCAGGTGCTGACGTTCACAATCAGGAGAGGCGGACTCCGGCGTGACGTTCATGGTCCCTCTGGCTCTGTTTGGGTGGATACCGGTCGTCGTCCTCCTGTTCTCGGTGCTTCCACCACGGCGCGCAGCGATTGTATCTTTCGTTGTGGCATGGATGTTCCTGCCGCAGACCGGCTATGTGATTCCCGGCCTGCCGGACTACACGAAGGTCACGGCGGCGTCCGTCAGTGTCCTGTTGGCTGCGGCACTCTTTGATCAGCGCAGCTTGCTGTCCGTGCGTCTACGATTGCTTGATGTGCCGATGCTAATCTGGTGTTTCAGCCCTTTCGCCTCATCGATCTCCAACGGGCTCGGGGCATACGATGGCGTATCGGCCGCTGTGAATCAGACTGTCACGTGGGGGTTGCCTTATCTCCTCGGCCGGGCGTACCTGAAGACCGGCGAGGGTTTCCGAGAGTTGGCAGTGATTGTGTTCGTAGGTGGGCTTGTCTACGTGCCGCTGTGTCTTTGGGAAATCAGGATGAGCCCGAATCTCAACCAGATGGTCTACGGCTTTGGCGGTGCCGGGATCGCCTACGCTGGCGAACTGGGCAGTTGGGGTTCGCGGCCGTTCGTTTTCATGGGCAACGGCCTTACGGTGGGTATGTTCATGACCGCAGCATCGCTCGTCGGTGTCTGGCTGTGGGCTACGGGGAGCATCAAACGGTTCTGGGGCCGTCCCGTGGGCGAGTTCGTGCTGATTCTGGTGTTGACAACGATTGGTTGCAAGAACATGGGGGCGCTGGTTCTGCTTCTGGCCGGGCTGGTTGTGCTGTTCTTTGCGAAACGGTGGGGCACGCGCCTGGCCGTCTACGCGCTGCTTGCTTCCCTGCCACTGTACATGACCGTTCGCGCTACAGGGCAGTGGTCGGGGGAGTCGATGGTTGCTGCCGCTGCCCTCGTTCATGAGGATCGGGCTGGATCGCTTCAGTTTCGTCTTGACAATGAGAACCTATTGGCCGAGCGAGCTCTGGAGCGGCCCATCTTCGGCTGGGGAGGGTGGGGTAGGGCGCGCATTCACGATGACGTGACCGGGAGGAGTCTTACGACGCCCGATGGACTGTGGATCATTGCACTCGGCAGCAGAGGCATTGTCGGACTCTCGGCATTCACGATTACCATGTTGTTACCGGCGGTTCTGGTGTTCAGGCGATATCCTGTCCGGTGGTGGATGCATCCTAACATCGCATCATCTATCGTGATGGCATTGGCAGTCGTGCTGTATGTGGCGGATTGCCTGTTCAATGCCATGCTGAATCCGGTATATGTAGTGACCGCCGGTGGTCTGGTGAGTCTGGCGATGAGCAGGCGGGAGACAGCGCCCCCGTCGAGGCCCGTGGTGTTCGGGCGCTGAGTAGATAGGATGACAGTCGAACAACACTGCAAGGGCGCTACCGTGAAGAATGATCCATCGAATGTGCCCGTCTTCATCCTTTGCGGCGGGCTGGGGACACGGCTGAAGGAAGAGACCGAGGTCCGGCCCAAGCCGATGGTGCCGGTAGGGGATCATCCCATCTTGTGGCACATCATGCGTACGTATGCCCACTACGGGTTCAATCGGTTCGTGTTGTGTCTTGGGTACAAGGGCGAGGCCATCAAGGGCTACTTCCTCAACTACGCATCAATGAACAGCGATTTCACCGTCGAGCTCAAGACCAATAACGTGACAGTACACTCGATCGACCATGAGCAGAACTGGGAAGTGACGCTGGCCTACACGGGCGAACTGACGATGACCGGCGCTCGAGTCGCCCGGGCGGCAGAGCGGTATCTCGGCGATGCCGAGCAGTTCGCCGTTACCTACGGTGATGGTCTGACGAACGCTAACCTTCGTGAGGCGTTTTTGTTTCACCTGTCACACGGCAAGATCGGGACAGTGCTGGGTACGAATCCACCATCCCGGTTCGGACAGGTAATTGTCGACGGCAGCGAGGTTTCGCGGTTCGAGGAGAAGCCGGAGTTCTCAGAAGAATGGATCAACGGCGGATACTTCTTCTTCCGGAGATCGTTCCTGCCGTATCTGTCCTCGGACGAGTCATGCGTGCTGGAGCGAACGCCCCTAGTGACCCTGGCGGCCGATCGGCAAATGGCCATGTTCAAGCACTCCGGTTTCTGGGCTTGCATGGACACCCAGCGTGACTTGGAGCAACTAAACCAGGCGTGGGCATCGGGCCAGGCGCCGTGGGCGGTCTGGAGAGAGAAATAACCGTTGGCGGAGTCGCCCGTTCGGTGCGGGGCGGGCGTGTGATTATGAGGTTCCTGTCAGAGCGAACGATATGCATTCCCCTCTACACTTTTGGGGTCCTCTTCGCCGGATATCTTGCATGGCTTCCGCTCCCTGTTTCGATCAGCCATTTTCTGTACGAGGACATGTTTTACTATTTGACCGTTGCACAGAATATCATCGAAGGAAGGGGCGTTACACTTGACGGTGTCGCACCGACGAACGGTTTCCAACCTCTGTGGATGCTGATCTGCATGGGGGTACAGTACGTCGCGGGCAAGCCGCAGGCGGTGCATGTGATCCTCACAGTGGCGGCGATGCTTCATGTCGTCCAATCCATGACGGTCATGGTGATTCTGCGGGGTATCGCTGGCCGCGTTATTGCGCATGGCGTGGCACTGTTCTACCTGTTTAACTACCGAGTCCTGGCCTGCAATCTGTGTGGGTTGGAGGTGCCCTTGGCTGTCGCGTTCGTTTTGCTTGTGGTGCTCTTCCTTGTGCGCAGGGGATTCGGGCACGGGCTCGGTCAGAGTGCCCTGTTGGGTATATTGCTCGGCGCATGCGTTCTGGCACGGTTCGATCTGCTTCTTCTTCTCGCTGTCGTGGTGACGCTCGTTTTCATCGCGGGCTCTCGGGACAAGACATGCCGTTGGGCCGGCGTGCGGTCGGCAGTGGTTGTTCTGCTCCTGGCGGCTGTTGTCTTGGTCCCGTGGTTTGTCTGGAGCCTGCGGCAATCGGGTGCGATGTTACCCAATAGCCATGCGGCGTTGAAACTATGGGGTTTCGATCAGTTCGAGCTTGCAGGTCCTCTCTCGCACAACATCAGTCTTCTGCGGGAGAGGGTTTTCGGGGCCGCGTGGTGGCTCACGGATACGGCCAATCTGCTCGGGTTGTGGCCGATTCCTCTCCCAGACAACCGCAAGATCGGAGGGATTGCGTTTCTCGTGGCCGCGTGCGCCGCACTGGCTTTGCTCGTCCGGTGCAGACAGGACCGGCATGCGAAGACAGCTGCGTGGTTGCTGTGTTTTGCAGGTATTCACTGTGCCTATTACTTCCTTTTCGCCAGCGCTCAAGTGCGTTATCTCATGCCAGCGGTAGCCGTGTTCCTCGTGGCGATGGGGATCTTGGCAGGGATCACATTGAGGCAGAGCCGGCGGGTGGCGGTTCGTGTCGCGTGGGGGGGCGTGTTCCTGGTGCTGCTGGCCAACGCATCGGTTGCCGGGGCGCTGGCGTGGCAGAAGTGCCAAGGGGCCACGAGAACGCACAGAGGCCACGGCCGCATGCTTACCATGGCACAATGGATCGACGAGAACACGCACGAAGGGGCCGTGATTGGGAGTTGGAACGCTGGCATCTTCAGCTATTTTTCGGGGCGGCAAGTCGTGAACCTGGATGGTGTCATCAACGACGATGCTATCATCGCGATTCGCGATCGCAGATTGCTCCAGTATATACTGGACCGCGAGATCGACTACCTGATTGAGGATCCACGGCAAATCGAAGAGTTCATGGATCGGTTCGGTGGGGACGATACGTGGAGGGAGTGGTTCCCGGTGTTCCATACATCCAAACCGCCCTACGCCGGCTGGCAGCCGGGTAACATTCGGGAGCGGCGCCGTGACCCTGCAGAGTGATCATGGTGGCGCACGGCTACCGGCTGCCTGTTTACGGCGCTCGTTGATCCAGGACAGTAGTGGCTCGGAACAGGCGGCGGCGGTTCGCATCTACTGACGGCTCGCCGACACGCACGAACACCAAGAGAGGAACCCTATCGCATGAAGGTACTGGTCACCGGCCACAAGGGCTACATCGGCGTGCACCTGGTCGACTTGCTCAAGCAGGAGGGGCATGAGGTCACGGGTTGTGACATCGGCTTGTTCGATGGGTGCGAGTGGGAGCCGTGCGTCGCGGCTGATCGCGAGCTCGTCAAGGACGTGCGGGACCTGACGAACGCGGATCTCGACGGACATGACTGCGTGATGCATCTGGCGGCTATCTCGAACGACCCGATGGGCGAGCTGGATACGCAGGTCACGAGGAGCATTAACCTTGACGGCTCCGTGAACCTGGCACGCATTGCCAAGGAGGCCGGCGTGGGGCGGTACCTGTTCTCGGGAAGCTGTTCCGTCTATGGGAAAGGTGCCAAGCTCGACCTCGACGAACGAGATCCGATGAACCCCCTGACGGCATACGCCGAGTCGAAAATCGAGACCGAAACGAGAGTGGCCGAGCTTGCTGACGACGGCTTTACGCCAGTGTATCTGCGGAACTCGACGGCCTACGGTCACTCGCCGATGCTGCGGATCGATCTGGTCGTCAACAATTTGCTGGGGTCGGCCTTGGCCTACAACGAGATCAGAATTAGAAGCGACGGGTCACCGTGGCGCCCGCTGATCCACTGCCGTGATATCGCCCGCGCGTTTGTCGCGATGATGGAGGCGCCACGGGAACGCATTCACAACAGGGCGATCAATATCGGCGCCAATGACGAGAACCACCAGGTGCGCGACGTGGGTGATTACGTCCAGCGACTTCTGCCCAAGGCCAAGATCGTCTACACCGGAGAAGTTGGTGCTGATCCACGCGACTACCGCGTGAAGTTCGACCTGCTTGAATCGTTGCTGCCCGATTTCAAGCTCTCGTACACGTTGGCGAGCGGCATGGAAGAGCTCCACGCCAAGATGGTCGAGCACGGCTTTGGGGCCGCCGACTTCGAGGGTGACCGGTTCGTCAGGTTTCGAACACTTCAGAAACGGCTCGATCTGGTCAGCAAGACGGCGTAGGCCCGGTAGCAAGGGCTCGGCCGCGAGACCGCCGCGCGGGCACCAGCGCAGACACCACGAACGGAGTTCGGAGCATGATCTTTACGGAGACGTCAATCGACGGAGTCTATGTCATCGATCTGGAGAGACGTGGCGATGAGCGAGGCTTCTTTGCCCGCACATTTTGCACGAACGAGTTCCGAGACGCGGGGCTCGTCACGAACTTCGTCCAGGTCAACAACTCGCTAACCGGTGCCAGGGGTACGCTGCGCGGCATGCACTACCAGCTTCCGCCCATGGCCGAGACAAAGATCGTGCGTTGCATCCGTGGGGCATTCTGGGACGTTGTGCTTGATCTACGAGAGGGATCGGCGACATTCGGCCAGTGGTTCGGTGCCGAGCTGACCGCCGAGAACCGCCGAATGATGTACGTGCCCAAGGGCTTCGCCCATGGGTTCATCACCCTGGCCGAGAACACCGAGGCTTTCTACTTCGTCGACGAGTTCTACGCGCCGGACCACGAACGGGGAATCCGATGGGATGATCCCAGGTTTGGGATCGAGTGGCCGATTGAACCGGTGGTGATATCGGACAAGGACCGGAATCACCTCGATTTCGACCCGGCGTATCACTTGGGCACCCTCGATGCGGAGGATGCCCAGTCATGAAGATCCTCTTCACCGGAGCCAGCTCGTTTACGGGCTACTGGTTTGCCAAGGAGCTTGCAGCCCAGGGCCACGAGGTGGTCATGATCCTGCGGCGGGAGGCCGGGGCGTACGACGGGGTGCGGCGTGCTCGCGTGGACGCCTTGCCCAGCCTTGGTCGAACCGTGCATGGTTGCCGATTCGGCGATGCCCGGTTTATGGAGCTTATCGAAGGGGAGTTCGCCTGGGATCTCCTCTGTCACCATGCAGCGAACGTGACGGGCTACAAAAGCGACGATTTTGACGTCGCTGCTGCCCTCGAGAACAACACCTTCAACCTCCGTAAGGTGCTTACAAGCCTTGTGGCGAAGGGATGCAAGAGCGTGCTGCTAACCGGAAGCGTCTTCGAAGGTGGCGAGGGGGCGGGATCCGAGGGGTTGCCTTCGTTCTCGCCTTACGGCCTGTCCAAGGCGTTGACTGCCCAGGTGTTCACTTACTACGCGGAAGTTCAGGGTCTTAGCCTCGGGAAGTTCGTGATCCCCAACCCCTTCGGCCCCTACGAGGAGCCGCGGTTCACGGCCTATCTCGTGCGGTCGTGGTATGAAGGCAAGACGCCGTCGGTGAACACACCGGCTTATGTTCGTGACAACATTCACGTGTCGCTTCTGGCCAAGTCGTACGCTGATTTCGCGGAAACGCTACCGACCGAAGCCGGGTTCGAGAAACGTAACCCGAGCGGTTACGTGGAAAGTCAAGGCAGTTTCGCCTTACGATTTGCAGGCGAGATGCGCCGGCGTCTTGACCTGCCCTGCGAGGTGGAGCTGAAGCGGCAGACCGAGTTCACAGAGCCGAGGATCCGGATCAACACGGAGCCGGTTGTCGGCGCCCGACTCGGCTGGGAGGAGACGCGCGCTTGGGATGAGTTTGCTGCTTACTACCAAGTGCACGTTTGTGGATAAGGTTTTGGCAGGTCGTGAGCCCCACGTTACGGATCCAGCGCCGGGTTCCTGACGCGACGTACCTTGAAACCCCTGACGAAAACACTCTCTCGGATCGAGTCCCAGAGGAGATGTTGGGGATCGTTGTCAGGCTTACGTTGGATCAGACACCGGAGGCGCCAGATCGAGAAACCGACGATGAAGGCGGCATCGACCATCGCAGCGTAGATCGGTCCATGGTTCTTCAGGAAGTACCTACGGCGCGCCTCGAACCAGTACTGCGGAAGGCGTTTGTGAATGGTTTGTGGCGCCGCCACGCCAGTGCTTTGCCCACACAAGTGGACGACGTGGCTGGCAGGCACGAACCAGGTGGGCCAGCCGGCCCTCCGGGCGGTGAAGCAGAAATCAATATCGTCGAAGTAGGTGAAATAGCCGTCGTCAAGCAAACCAATGTCCTGGAACACCTGACGGCGAATCATCATGCTGGCCCCGGATATCCAGTCGGTTCGGCACGGTGTCTCGGGCAGCGGTTGGGTAACCAGCCAGCGACTGAGTCGTCTGGATACGATGCCCAAACGCAGACCCCGGTCGAATTCACTGAGGACGTTTTGGAACTGGAATGAAGTAGATCTTGGCGTGCCCTCGATACCTTCCAAGCGGCTCCCGGCAATACCGACATCGCGTCTGTCATCCATAAAGTCGACCAAAGCGCGAATCGCGTTTGGGCGCACGATTGTATCCGCGTTGAGCAGAAGCACGTACTGTGGTGGGACGGGCGAGTCAAGCGCCGATCGCAGGACGGCGTTGTTACCACCGGTGAAGCCCCGGTTGGGATAGATGGCGGTGAGGGATGCCCAATGACTCCAGCCCTCTTTCTCGATGACGTCTGCGAGCCGACGGGCCGCGTCGGCCCCTGTCCCGTTCTCGCAGACCGCAACACGAGTACCCGGGACCGTACCAATCTGGTCGCTCAGCGACTGCAGGCAGTCGATCGCCAGTTCTGTCGCCCTGTAATTGACCACCACGATCAGCAGCTTCATCCGAGATTCCCTCAAACCGGGTGTGGCATGGCCCATAACCATAACCACACGCAAGATAACCGCAGAACGCGGGCGAGCCAAATGGCGTGCACGCGATGTAGCCACGACGGCGAGCGTGCCAGCACAGTGTTTCGGCAGGGTTGCCACCAGGGCGCGGGTTGTTTTGGGGGCATGAACCCTTCCGTCACCATCCCCTATCGAATCGGTTCCGGTTCCCTGGCACGACGCATGGAGGCACACTGGATGGACGGCGCCTGGAGTGCACCAGCTGCGGGTGGGATGCGTCACAGAGCCGTTCTTCGTGCCTTGCAGGATTCGAGCTTGATAGGAAGCGTTTGATGGATGCCGCCCTCAGAAGATCGTGCAGCCCGTTCATCACCGAGTTCGTCGAGCTTCACGCGGCACAGATCCCGGATGCGGTCGCGGTCGTCCAGGACGACGCCACGCTCAGCTATCGCCAGCTCAATGAACAGGCCAATCGCCTGGCGCGGTTCATGGAGCATTTTGATATCGGATCCGATGTCCTCGTGGGTATTTGTCTCGAGCGATCTGTGCAGTCCATCGTCTGCATCCTGGCGATATGCAAGCTTGGCGGTGCATTCCTCTGTATCGATCCTCAGTACCCGCGTGACCGGATCGAGTACATGCTGGCCGACTCCGAGGTCCGGGTTTTACTCACGACCCGCGCTTGTGCGGCAGGGATGAACCTGGGGAAGATTCCTGTCGTGGATCTGGACTCCGAAGGTGCAGCCATGGACGCTCAATCGGCTGAGCATGTGCATCGGGAGGATGATCCATCCGCGCTCGCTTACATAATGTACACATCGGGTTCGAGC
>JAUXGE010000021.1 GCA_030622435.1 Planctomycetota bacterium | reverse complement strand
GGACCGACTGCCGCACGACAGCTGCCGGTGACGAAGGGGCCGCTTTGCCGACGGGCGGGTGGGTCGCGCGCTTTCAGGGGCCCGGACTCAATCTGCTCTATTGCCGACGCCTGCCGTCTGGACAGCTCGTCGGTGTGCTCCTGCAGCGGGCACGCTGGATCGCCGACCTTATCGCAGAGCTTCCCGATACGACCGACGCGCCGACTTCTGAAAAGGACAGGTCGTGGGAGACGCGCATCCGCCTGGTGGATTCAAATGGCCGGTCGGTCTACGATTGGGGATCCTTCGAGCCCGACGAGGGTGCCGCCCCACTCCAGGAGTTGGCCCCGTCTTATCCGCTGTCTTCATGGCGTCTGCAGCACTTCGTTGATGACCAAACGTTTGCTGCCCTAGGGCGAGGCGCGTACTTTAACCTGATGTCGATCCTGGCGGCCACCGGGCTCGCCCTGCTGATAGCCGGTGGCTGGTTCTATCGCGAATACAACCGGCGCGTTCGTGAAGCGACGCAGCGTGTGACCTTTGTCAACCAGGTTTCCCACGAACTCAAGACACCGTTGACCAATATCCGAATGTATGCCGAGCTGCTGGAGAACGACCTGGAGGAGGCCTTGGATGATCAGGCCCAGGCGCAGCGCGGCCACCTGAAGGTCATTGTCGAGGAAAGCCAGCGGCTCAGTCGCCTCATCGGCAACGTGCTGACTTTCGCTCAGAAGCAGCGTGACCGGATTACCCTGCACTTGCGGCCGGCGGTCGTCGACGACGTCATCGCCACGGTCATACAACGTTTCGATCCGGCGTTTCGACGTCGCGGTCTGGAAGTCGTTTTTCAAGGGGCCGCGGGGGACCGGGTCGATGTGGACGTAGATGCACTCGAGCAGATTCTGGGGAACCTCTTGAGCAACGTCGAGAAATACGCTTCCTCCGGCAATCGTCTGGAGGTTACCAGCAGCGAGGCGAACGACTATACCAGCATCGAGATCAGAGACAACGGACCGGGCATTCCCACACGTCACCGAGAACGGATCTTTCGACCGTTCCAACGCTTGTCCAACGACATCGCCGACAGCCCGGGCACGGGGATTGGCCTGACGATCGCCCGGCAACTGGCGCAGCTTCACGGCGGCGATCTTCGCCTGGTGCCGTCCGAGAGTGGGGCTTGCTTCGAGATTCGTCTTCACACACCAAGTAGAGAAAGCGAGGCGCTCAGTTGAAGGTTCTAGTGGCCGAGGATGACAGGTTGATTCGCGAAGGTTTGGCGGAGATCCTGAAACGCGAGGGCTACAGCGTCGTGCAAGCCGAGGACGGCGAAAACGCCCTGGAGCTGTTCCGCTTGGAGTCTCCGGACTTCGTGTGCCTGGACATAATGATGCCGAAGATCAGCGGGTACGACGCTTGTAGGAAGATGCGTGCCGCCAGGCCTCAGGTCCCGATCATCTTCATCAGCGCCAAGTCAGAGGAGATCGACAAAGTCGTCGGCCTGGAGATGGGCGCCGACGACTACATCGTCAAGCCGTTCGGGGTCAAGGAGGTTATTGCTCGAATCCGCGCCGTGACGCGTCGCTGTTACGCGGCCACCGAGGAACCGACCTCGGAAAGCGTCTTTCGAATGGGTGATCTGGAAGTGTCTCCCCGCGAACTCCGTGCTCGCAGGGGCGACACGACAATCGAACTGAGCCTGCGCGACATCAAAATTCTACAGTTGCTTTGCGAGAACCGCGGCCAGGCACTGCATCGCCACACCATCTTCGACCGTTGCTGGGGCGAAATGTATTTTCCCAACAGTCGCACGCTGGATCAACACATCTCGCAGCTTCGCAAGCGCATCGAGGTGTCGCCGAAAGACCCCAAGATCATTCGCACAGTGCACGGCGCGGGTTATCGATTTGATGGCTGAAAGCGCTCGCCGTTCGACGAACGAGGAGTCAACGCGGCGCTGATTTCGGCTGGCAAAGATTCCCCCCATCCAACCTTGACGCCTGTTCAGGCCGAGTGGGTCGATAAGTCCCGAGACAGCGGCGCCGGACCACCGGTAGCCGCTCAATCGTCAGACTTGAACGTGGTTGAGACTGGCATCGCGCCACGGCTATACTCTCAGGGGGTTCCGTCTTGCCTGTCGTGGCGCTTCAATCATCGACCCCGCCGCGACCCAGGATGCCCCTGTGGTCATATGCGGCCAGGATCGGTCCGGCAACGGTCAGACCGGTCCTTCCGAGGTGGAGGCAGTGGCAGCGGAGCGATAACCCTTACGCTGGATGTGCATGGCTAGTGCAGAGATTCACGCAGTTAGCATTTTATCCGAGCCGCGACCGTGAGGGAGAGGAATGCTCGGAAGTAGCATCATGCCACGATGCACCGTTTATGAATCACTACACTGGGAACATGCGTGAGACAGGCATGGGAGAGCAGCGAATGGATGACAATCCGATAACGTATCGTACTGCCAACCGGCAGGGGCGAGGGCCGTGGCGCTCGGTCGCCTTGGTGATGGCGTTCCTCACGGTGGCCATCGCCTCTGTGGGATCGGCCCTAGGCCAGACTCAGGTCATCCCACTCCGCAGCGGCAGCGGCCCGATCGGTGGGCCGGATGCAAACGTTCGTGTGTTGGTCGACGGAACGTTGGCCGACTCAGTAGCGGTCCAGACTGCTTCGTTCGCCGTTGTCAGCGGGTCTCCGGATGACTCAATCGCGGGCCTGCAGATCGACCCGACAGCACGTTGGATCAAGCCCGATCTCGGGCAGGACGGCGGGCAGCGGACCGTTCTCTACGCCGTTCCCTTCACGGTGAACGCAGGCGCGCTCGCCTCCGCCAATCTGCAGTATGTTGCACGGGGCGACAGACCGGCGGAGGATCAGCTCGGCGCGGAGTTGCTCTTGAACGGCCGACCCATCGGCGAAATCCAGGCCGCGGCGGACGGGACCACTGACGAGTGGTTGGTGGTCGAGGAGATCGCACCATGGCTGACGCCCGGTGTCAACTGGCTCTACATGAGTGTGCCTTATGCGGACCTTGACGGCGGGTTGATCTTCAGCGCTCGTGTTCGTATCTGGCGTCCGTCCGATACCGCGGATCCGGCAGACGATGCGTTCGCAGAAGCTGCGTATGGTGTGGCAGCCGATGCCGCCGTACCGGAGACTGTCGCGGGCTGCGTAGGCTTCACTTGCCGTTCGCGCGGCGACCTGGACAGCGACCATGACGTGGATCTGGATGACTACTACCGCTTCAGAAAGTGCATCAGCGGGGCAGACACCGACCTGGCGGAGGACTGCGAATACGCCGATTTTGAGTGCGACGGGGATGTTGACCTGGCCGACGTAGCCTCCTTTCAGGCCGCGTTCGACAGTCCCTGGTAGGCACGCCGGTCAGACAGAAGGGTGAGGAGGCGGACCCCGGTCCGTGCCGATAACAGGATTGGAGAAAGGCCATGCGAGCCATAAAGCGGCGTGAGTTCCTGATCGATGCTTGCCGGTTTGGCAAGATCGGAGTCTTCGGCTTGGCAGCTGCTCGATGGCCAGGTGCGGCACACGCGGCGGATTGCGTCGTTGGCGCAGCCCCACGGATTGGAGGCCAAGGCATCATGCTGAAAGAAGTCACGGTGTCCGTGTTCGAGGAGTGCGTCGGAAGTGCGTTTCGGATTCACGCGGATTCCGGCGGTCCTATCGACGCGACGCTGATCGAGGCAACTCCGATGGGATCACGGTCGGATGGCTCCGGCGCAGTGGCACAGCGCGACGCGTTCTCGATCGTGTTCCGCAGCCCGGCCGAGCCGGTCCTACCACAGAAGATCTACACTCTCGAGCACGCCAAGCTCGGGCGATTCGAGTTGTTCCTGGTCCCCATCGGGCCGGACGAAAGCGGCATGCGCTACGAGGCGGTTTTCAACTAGCGCTCTGCCAACCTTGAATGTATGGGTTTGTGTGCCACTGCTCTGTGAGCAGTGTCTCGACGCCGCCGATTCATTTGCCACTGCTCACAGAGCAGTGGCACACGTCTCGGTCCTACCAAACCCCCTGATTCAAGGGTGGCCGAACACTAGTGCACTGTGTGGATATGGAAGAAGATTATGTCAGAACCTTTTCTGGCTGAAGTGAAAATGGTCGGATTCAACTTCGCCCCCCGCGGCTGGGCTGCGTGCGATGGACAGTTGCTGCCGATCGCCCAGAACCAGTCGTTGTTTTCCCTGCTGTATACGACGTACGGCGGCGACGGACGTACCACGTTCGGCTTGCCCGACCTTCGTGGCCGGACCCCCATCCACGTCGGCACGGGCCATCCCCAGGGCGAGCGAAGCGGCGCCGAGAACGCGCCCCTCAGTTTGTCGGAGATTCCGGTGCATCGGCACGCGTATCGGGCGACCTGCAGCGATGCGTGGAGAACCGACCCTGAGGGAACGTTGCTCGCCCCGACTGCCGAACGCTCTTACCGCGCTGCGGGGGAGCGCCGGGCGATGCATCCCAGCGCCGTGGCCAACACTGGCGGTAGTCAGGGGCACAACAACATGCAACCCTACCTGGCTCTGAACTTTGTCATTGCCCTGCAGGGCGTATTCCCCTCGAGGAGTTAGCGAGGTCAGCATGTCCGATCCGTTCATCGGTGAAATCAGGATGTTCGCAAGCTACTTCGCTCCACGGGGCTGGGCGCTTTGCGATGGCCAACTGCTCTCCATTCCCCAGCACGACGCTCTGTTCTCTCTTCTGGGAATCACTTACGGCGGGGACGGGCGGACAAACTTCGGCCTGCCAGACCTCCGCGGTCGCATGCCGATCCACAAGGGCACCGGATCGGGTCTTAGCTCCCGCAGCTGGGGTGAACGGGGTGGCGCGGAAACCGCCACGGTATCTATCGCTCAACTTCCATCCCACTCACACGCACACCATGGCGCTGTCCAGAAGGCCGGCCGGAGCGATCCCAGCGACGCCTTGCGCGCCAGCTACGTTGGTCCTACGGACGGCATCCCAGCCTTCGGCAATCTCGACGACCCCCCCGTGCCGATGGCGGATGACACGATTACCTCCGCAGGGGGCGGCCAGGCCCACGCCAATGTGCAGCCGTTTTTGTGCGTCAATTTCATCATAGCTTTAGTCGGGATCTTCCCATCCCGGGACTGACTTGCGAGGCCGATATGTCTGAACCGTTCATCGCCGAGATCAGAATCTTCGCCGGCAACTTCGCACCCCGCAACTGGGCATTCTGCAACGGCCAACTGTTGCCGCTCGCTCAGAACACGGCGCTGTTTTCGCTGGTGGGCACGATCTACGGTGGCGACGGGCGAACGAACTTCGGGCTCCCCAACCTGCAGGGGCGTGCACCCATGCACCCCGGGAGCGGGCCCGGCCTGAGCCCGCGCCAACTCGGTCAGACCGGCGGTACCGAGTCCGTCACCGTCACCGCGGCCCAGATGCCCGCCCACGCACACCAGGCCCAGGGTTCCCTGAGCACGGCAAACGCAAACGTCCCATCCGAGACGACACTGTTGGGCTCGACCCCCACGCAATACACCTATGGCAACAGTTCAGAAGGCAATGACACAGACATGGCACCGGATTCACTGGGTACGACGGGCGGCGGCCAACCGCACTCGAACATGCAACCCTATCTGGCGATCAACTTCATCATTGCCCTTCTCGGAACCTACCCCGAGAGAACCTAGTACCGTGTTTCTTGAACCATGCGACTATCCAGAGATCAAACAGGACGGAACGGGTGCCACTGGCGGCTTGCCCGCCAGTGTCCACGGGCAGCCAGGCTGCCTGTAGTACTGGACGATAGTCGTGGAACTTGTGAATCACGGCATTAGGATTGGTGCATGTCCCCTCCGATTACGCTTAGGCCCGTCACTCCAGATGATGAGCCGTTCCTGTACCGCGTCTATGCCGGCACGCGCGAGGACGAACTCGCACCGCTGGGTTGGGACGAGACTCAGAGGGCCTCGTTCCTGCGGATGCAGTTCAAAGCCCAGCATGCGTTCTACCAGGAACAGTTTCCCTCGGCCGACTTCGAGATCATCCTGGCCGCGGATCGGCCGATCGGCAGGCTCTATGTAGACCGGCGCGACGACGAGATTCGCATCGTGGACATCGCGCTTCTGCCGGAACATCGCAACGCCGGCATCGGCAGCGCGCTACTCGACGACCTGCTGACCGAGGCTGCCGCGGCGAGCAAACCAGTGCGGATCCACGTCGAGCGGTTCAATCCGGCCCTGCGCCTTTACCAGCGTTTGGGCTTCATCCAGGTCGGCGACAACGGCGTCTACTATCTTATGGAGTGGTCTCCGGCCACCGGATGATAGTGACAGATTACGATCCACATTCCGACAGGAAGGCTGGGTGCCCCATCTCTTCAGAGGTGGGGGAGTCGAATCGCCTCTCCAATTCGATACTCGACTGCGGTTGCGTGGCGCCTCGCGCTCGAGTGGTGGCGCAGTTGTGGGAAGGAGAAAACAGCGCCTGTCCCGCTTATGCCATGGTCACGTCAATGTACCGGCCGACCCCCGTGTCGGTTGTGCGGGACGTGGCAACCGCTTCCTCACGCTCGCGGTTCGCATCATGGTCGTGTGCCACTGCTGTGTCAGCAGTGGGTGGTAGGGTGCGTCCCCGACGCACCACTGGTATTGAAGCCCGAGGCTCGTTTCGCGGTGCCTGATCTCCCCTTCTTACCAAGGAGGGGTCGGGGGAGGTTCCGTCGACCGCATGAACAACCCCCCTCAATCCCCCTTGTCAAGGGGGGAGGTGTCCGTGGCACCGGCTGGAAACCGGTGCCACACAGGTCCGGCCGGGGGGGCTGGGCTACACATAATCCCAGCCGAGGGCGGCCGGGCTACACAGCTGTAGCCTCTCGCTTAATGTCCGGTTATCTTTCCAGTACCACATGTGAACCTGGAAGACAGCGGGGTACGGAGGTGCCGGCCCGCGATAACTGATGCCCCAGGCCGGGAGACCGAAAGCCATGCAACGAACTGCATCACATCAACAGATGCGGGCCCAAAGGATCAACTGGATAGCCCTCGTGGGGCTGGCCACGCTTCTTACCTTGCTCTCGGGAACCGGTTGTGAGCGATCGGCCGAAACCGAGCCGAAGGTGAAACCGGTTGTCTATTGCAGCGTGGACGAGACCTTCGCACGCGTCGTGTTGAAGGTGTTCAAAGCCCGCACCGACATCGACCTCGACATCGTGTTTGATTCGGAGGCCGGCAAGACGACAGGCCTGGTCAACAAGATCGTCGCAGAAGCAGCCGCGGGCCGACCGCGGGCCGACGTCTTCTGGTCCAGTGAGATCTTCAGCACGATCCTTCTCGCCCGTCAGGGATTGCTCGGACCATACGACTCCCCGGCCGCCGCGGACATCCCTTTGCGCTACAGAGATTCCAACCATCGGTGGACCGCAACGTCGACACGAGCCCGCGTGCTGGCATTCGATCCGACACAGACCACTCGGAACGAACTTCCAACTCGGTGGGAGCAACTCGCGGAGCCGGAATTCGCCAAGCAATTTACCCTCGCCAACCCCCTGTTCGGTACGACACGAGGGCACGTGGCCGCCATGTTTGCCCTTTGGGGTCCCGAGCGCGGTTGCGCCTTCCTCGCGCAGCTTCGTGATAACGGAATGCAACTGGCAGACAGTAACGGCGCGACCGTGCGGGCGGTGATCGGCAAACGTGCCACCCTGGCGGCCACCGATACGGATGACGTCTGGGTCGCCCGGCGCGGCGGATTCTCGCTCGATCTCGTCTACCCCGATATGGGTGACGGCGGAACACTCCTGATCCCCTGCTCGGTCGCAATCGTAAAGGGCTCGCCCAACCCGGACGCCGCCCGCAAGATCGTCGACTTCCTCGTGTCGGCCGAGGTCGAGCGGATGCTTGCCCAAAGCGACTCGCGGAATATCCCCGTTCGCCAGACTCTTCGTGACCAGCTCGGCTTGAAACTACCACCCGAGTCCGCAGTCAGCTACGACGCGGTCGCCGACGCCATGGACGAGGCCGTAGCGGCCGTTCGGGACATTCTGATCCGGTGAACGGCGTACTTCCCAACCTCGCACTTCGTGCCTTATTCCTGTGTGTGTTCATTCCGGCTGTGCTCTGGCCTGCGGTGGCTCTGATCGGACAGTGCATCACGCAGGGTGAACCACCCGACGGCGGGTTCACATTCACACCACGACAGCTCGGGCTGCTGTGGCGTAGTGTCTGGATGTCGGGCTGTGCCACGGGTCTGTGCCTTGTCGCATCCCTTCCCGGAGCATTCGTTGTGGGACGTGTTCGCCGTCTGTCACAGCGTCCGATCCTTACCGCAGCAATGATGGTCTTACTGCTCAGCCCACCCGCGGTCTATGCCTTCGGGTGGGAGCGGATTCTGCCTCCGACATTCAACCCACTTGTTCGATGCGTTGGTGTATGGGCGCTGTGGGCGTGGCCGATACCCGCCATGATCATCGGGATGGGATGGTCCCGTGTCGGCGCAAGCGCGTATGAGGCGGCCTCTCTCGAAGCGTCTCCCTCAACTGCCTTCTTCCGTGCAGTTCTGCCGGTTCTCCGGCGGTATGTCATTCTCAGCGGACTCATACTCTTCGTCCTGTATTTCAATGATTACGGCGTGCCCCATGCGTGCGGGCTCCTGGTCTACGCCACGGAGCTGCTCGGCTGGTCCACGAGTTCAACCCGATCGATCGACACGGTGTGGCCTTCCCTGCCGTCCATCAGTGTCACTCTATTGGCACTAATAGGCGTGCTGCTACTGTGGAGTCGATGTGCGGACGACAACAACGCCGACATCCACACGACCGCGGCGGTGCCGACAACCGGAGGACTGAAGCTGGTCGCCCTGATCTGCTTTTTTGTATCGTGGGGCTTGCCCACCGGTGTGCTGGCTGCCGGACTCGCATCACCCGACACCATGATCACCGCGTTTCAAACGTATGCATCCGACCTGGTCTGGTCCGTGTCCCTCGCCGGTCTCGCCGGGCTGGCGGCCGTCGCAATGGGGCTGGGCCTGGTCGCCACACGCGGCATCCGGTCGCCGGCACTTGTGATCGCAATGGTTTTCGGCGCGTTGCCCGGTGCCCTGATAGGCCAAGCCCTCGTGGCCGCGTACAATCATGCTCCACTGGCGTGGATGTACGACAATTGGCCGATTGTCGCCATGTCCTATGTATCGCGCTTCTCCTGGATAGGTGTATTGACGGCCATCGTCGTCGAGCAAGGCCAGACCTCCGACATGATCGCTCAGGCTCGAGTGGACGGCGCGACACGGGCTTCGATCCTCACGCGCATCCAGATACCCCTGCACGGATCCCTGTTGCTTTGCGGAGCATGCGTCGTTGGGGCATTGGCTGTAGCGGATGTGGCCACCTCCAAACTCGTCCGCGTCCCGGGGTTCAGCCCGATCGCTCACATCCTGATCGAGAAATTCCACCGCTTCGAGGACGGAATGCTAGTCTCACTCAGCCTGTGGCTCGTTGCCATTACAATCCCACCGGCCTTACTCATGGTCTATGCGCTCAGACTTCGGCGCTCTGCATGACGGCAGACGTGCCGGTCGAGCGTATCCGCTCTGTAAGGATTCCAATAATAATGTGCTCTCCGAATCCGAGCCGCAACCGGCTGGAAACAAACACGCAGCAGGCGAGACGAAGAAACGGCGTACTACCGACACCAATCGCAACGTCGTTGTGGTATCTGCACTTCTGACACAGCAGTGGCATACACTAGAGACAGTGAACGGACGCAGGCCCACCGGCTGGTACTGGGGTCGGCCGCTACATCACACCAAGGCGTCATTTACGATAAGGAGTCACTCACGATAATGCGTCGCATACGACAACGCACCACCAACGAAAAAGCGTCACCCACGAGGGGTGACGCTTCAGAGAAACCGAACGTACCTTATGGTGCTCATCGCTTGCCGCGAGCATTCCCACTCGCCGATCATTCGTCGCGTGCGGCCAGCTCGGCAATCATGTAACTCGGGTTGTCAACCCGTCACACTCGCTGCATTCGTTTCGTTCGCAGGTCAATCGCTGCGTGCGGTGCGCTCGCCCGGGGACTGGTAGTTGGTCACCGACCGCGTGTACCACGCTTTGCCGTCGAACGTTACATAGTCGGCCGACGACTTGTAGAAGTCGATCTTCTGAGCAACCGGCGACAGCTTCGACACGATACCGAGAACTTTCGCTAACATCTGCTGTGCCTGGGGGTCGGGAACGGCCATCGCCGCCATCCCGCCGACCGTTGCCATAATGCTAGAGGCCTGAGCGAGTTTCGCCCCGAGTGCGCGCTTGTCCGTAAACGAGACCGACTGGGCTGATCCGGAGGGAATGACCCCTTCGGCCATGAAACGGCTGTTCTTGCGGATGTTGGGGTGCTCACCCGCGGCGGTTGCTAGGCAGGTCGCCACGGCATCAGCCGACGAGGCCAGAACGAGGTGCCCCTCGACCACTCCACACACGATCGGCTGCGGCTGCATTCCAACCATGATGTTGTGGAAACCGGAGAGCTTCTCGTGCGTGAGCGGGGTGGTTCTAACGGCCATCATTGCCAACATGGGGTTCTGCTGTGCCGCCTGCTGCAAGGCGTTCGAGAGGGAATCGAGCCCTGCAGCGATCTTCTCGCGAGCCATGTCCTCGTTCGAGACGCCGAGCATGAAAACCGTTCCATTGCCCATGGGCTGCTCGAGTGTGATCTTGATCGAACTGCCTTCGATCCAGCCGAAGATGTCCTTTCTGACGTTCAGGCCGATCTGCTCCTGGATGCCGGCCCATTGACCGAGAATCTCTTCCCCCTTGGGACCGAAGCTCCGGATGGTATCCTCTATGAAGCCGTAGAGCGTATCCAGATCCACGCCGCTACAAACGGAGAACGACACGGTCTCTTCGGGGAGATACCGATCGAAGGCCGCCATCGGCTTCCGTTTCCCAAAAACGCCGTACAGCGGGTTCTTGCTCGCACCTGGGACCAGAACTGCGACTTCTTCGGTGTGTGTGGAGTAGCCTTCGGTGTACGCAACGGAGGCCGTGTAATCGAGCATCCCGGGCACGTTAAAGAGCCGCTCGACGACCGAAACCCAGGCTTCGGCATTGCTTGGGCCTTTTGCCTCTTGGGTCGCCTTCGCCAAGGCCAGCGCCTTCTTATACTGCGGCTCGTCGCGCAACGTCTTGAGATCGCTGTCCTTCGCGATCTGGCCGGGTTTGTTGAATCCACCGTCGACGGCCTTCCCCAGCCAATCCAGTGCCAGATCTTTGTCGCCGACTAGTGCATGGAAGCACGCGAGGTTGTACATGATTCTGGAGTCGGTAGGCGCCACCGCATGCGCCTTTTTCGTCATTGCGAGCGCTTTTGCGTAGTCGCCCTGCTCGTAGGCTTTGACGCCCTGGGCCGCCAACTCGTTCGCCTCTTCGTTGAAGTAGGCGTTGGTGACTTCGTCCTTTGCGCTGGACATCGCTTCCTTGATGGCGGTATCCGCAAGCGCTCGGAAAGGAACAAGCATGGCCTGCATATCGAAGAAGGTCATCTCGTCCTCTGGTGCGGGAAGTTTAGCGAAGGCCTTTTTGAAACGGGGACTTGCCGCAAGGGGCTTCTTCGAGCCTTTGCCGTCCATCAGATCGAGCACGTCGCCAAGCATCTCCTTGCCCAGCGCCATAACGATGGTATCGCGGCGCAGAGCCACCGAGAGTGAAAACGGTGGAGCCTGGGGCACCTTGGCCAGCAGGTTCAGACCCGCGACCTTCGTGTCGCCGCGCATCGACACATCCACCGCCATCGCCGCCTCGCCGGATGCCTTGTTGATTTCGTCCGTGACGCTCTGCAGGATCGAGACGAGCCCTTCGTAGTTCCTCGAGGCGCTACCTTCCGTTCCGCGGAACATCCACACCATGTCGGGGAACATGGTGAAGTCACCGTCACCGATTGGGGTAGGCCCGGTCATACGCTCGGCGAAGACAAACTCGCCTCCCCCCAGCGCCTTCCAATCCACACCCTCGAGCAGCCGAGTGGCCAGCTCCTTGAATCGATCGATTTCGGCAAGCTCCGCTTCGCCGAGCTGGGCACCGATCAGGCCCATCACGTCCGAAGTGACACCCGTTTGTTTGAAGGCGTTGATGACCTCCGACCAATACTCATCGAGAAACACCCTCTCGGGGTTGTTTCGATCGGCCACGCACAGGAACACATCGTCCGGTACGGCCGAAGCCAGGGCGAACTTCTCCTTTGCCAAAGCAGCCGGTGTGAACATCCCGGCAACCAACGCCACTGACAGGGTGACGGAGTAACGCAGCAGCCTCTCGTTCATTGTTCTATATCCTTCTGAAAGGGCCGAACCGACGGGTAGCACTTATCCGACGCAACGCATCCACCACCCCGGTTTTCGGCAAGGTAACGGCTATTCTATAAGTCGTTGACACCGCATACAACCTCATAACAAGCGGTATAACAACTTCTTACACCGACGCCGCCTGCGATACACTTCCCGACACGGGCTCCGACGAACGTCATCCGGCCTGAACCTGTGTCGAGACGCGGCATCACCCGTATCCAATCCGCTCAAGGCACGTCTTATTGCCATATAAGTCTCGGAAGATGTAGGAACGTGTCGATGTGAGGAGTTGTCGCGACGTGTCAGGAGGAGATTTGCTGCAGGTCAACGCTCCCACGAATCGGGGCAACCGACATGCCCTATTTGAAGAGCACGTATCGCTGCCCCGGACGGGCGAAACCCGCGAATTCGCCGGCCACGAACGCGTACGCTTCATCGGTCCAGGTATCACCGTAGTGGTACAAGTAGGTCTTCCCGCGCACTTCCGCGGGTAGGGTACGCAGTTGCGAAAGGGTTGCGTGCACGGGGTCCGCGTGATCTTCGAGTTGCACTTCGTGGAAGCAGAGATTCGCCGCCGCCATGCGCTTACCGAGACCGTCCGGGTCGAAGCGCGTATCGCCGGAATAGAAAACGGTCTCGCCCGTGTCTCGATCCGTCATCAACAAGCCGAAGCTGGGCCAATCATGCCGCTCGCGCAGCCGGATATGATCTGTGGGAAACGGCGCCAACTCGTACCGATCCAGGAGCGCAAACCGATCGGGTCCACCATCTTGCACCACAGGCAGCGAGCGAACATCGAAGTAGTCCCGAAGAGAGGCCTTTCGACCGGCAAGCACGCCGAGTCCACCCTCGAGGGTGTGCGCCCAGAGGTTCGTAAGTACGTTCTCGACACCGATGAGCTGTGGTTTGGGATTCTCCTCGGGCTCGGAATGGGAAGTGTGATGCGCGGTAATCCCGGCCAGTTCCTCGAGACCGCCGACATGATCGCCGTGCTGATGCGTGATGAAGATTCGCCGGATGGCCGAGTACCGTATCACACCGTTGTCGTCGAGGTAGGAGAACCCCGGCTCGTCCTTCAGCCGATGAAGGGCGAGCGGACCGGTCGTGCCGAAGTCGATGAGCAACGTATCGTCGGGCGAGTCCTGCTGATCCGGTCCGGCGGACCACACCTCGACCAGCGCGTTCGACTGGTAGTTCCTCTTGGCAAACGCCGAGCCTACACCGAGGAACGTAAGCGTTAGCACGGACAACCTCCTGATGTCATCGGGGCCGACCACCGTGCGGCACACCTAAACTGCCGTCTGCGAGAAGCAAGGCAAATCATTCTCTGCCCCTGCTCGCTCCGGTTTGGGCGAGCGCGGGCAGGCCCGAGCATTCCGCACCGGGACCGCACGGCTAACTCGACTATACACGGTATTATCATAACCTGTAGCGGCTGTTGCGAACAGCCTCCCGTCGCGGGTACGCTTACGTCTCGGACCGTCGGGCCATTGGAGGATCGAGTATGCCGTATGACCTGGAAGACCGCGTCGTCTTGATCACGGGAGCGTCGAGCGGAATCGGGCGTGCGTGCGCGGTGGAATACCATCGTGCCGGATGCCGAATCGTGGCGACGGCACGTTCCCTCGACAAACTCGAGGCGCTGGCAGCGGAACTGGGCGGCGAGCGAATCGTTCCGGTCGTAATGGACGTGACGGATCCGGTCGAGCGCGAAATCGCCCTGCGCGTCGCGCACGAACGATTCGGCCACATCGACATCCTGGTCAACAACGCCGGATGGGCGAGCTTCACCTCGATCCTGCGGATGCCGGAAGAACACCTCGACCGGATGCTTGCGCTCAACTTCGCCGCCCCGATCGCACTGATCCGAGCCGTTCTCCCGGAGATGCTCGAACGCGGCAGCGGGCAGATCGTCAATATCTCATCCGTCGTCGGGTACCAGACAATCCCGCGCATGACGGTCTATAGTGCCACGAAAGCGGCACTCACATCGCTCACCACAGGACTCAGAATGGAGCTGAAGGGGACCGGCGTCGACGTCCTGCTCGTCGCGCCCGGCTCGACCGACACGCCCTTCTTCCAGGTCGCCGCCACCGTCGATGCCCGGGCCGAACGCGTGGCCCGGACCAAGTACTCCCCGCAGCGCGTAGCAAGAGCCGTCGTACACTCGTCGCGCCGGCGACGCCGGGAAGTGACACTGACGGCCGAGGG
This sequence comes from Planctomycetota bacterium, assembly GCA_030622435.1. GTDB lineage: Bacteria > Planctomycetota > Phycisphaerae > UBA1845 > UBA1845. The sequence continues at coordinate 6,723 of JAUXGE010000021.1, read as the reverse complement.
GAAGCTGATCACGCTGATCCGGAGATTCTCGCACCGCGCCGCCGATGCGATCATGTGCCGCGTGGCCAGGTCGGCCATGCCGGCAGTCAAGCCTACCGGCGAGTGCCCGTAGTACTACTCGCAGCGATGCGTGCGGGCTTCGTACTCGGCGATCTTCTCCAGACGCCGCACATGGCGACCAGCCTCGTACTCGGTGCGAAGCCACACGTCGGTGATACGGCGCATCAGCTCGGTTCCGATCAGGTCGGCTGGAAGGCACAGCACGTTGGCGTCGTTGTGGCGGCGCGACAACTCCGCCGTTAGCTCGTCGTGACACAATGCGGCACGGACGCCGCGCACCTTGTTGGCCGTGATGGACACACCGATGCCCGTTCCGCAGAAGAAGACGCCCCGGTCGCATTCTCCGGTAGCAACGGCCTCAGCGCCCCTGAGCGCAAAATCCGGGAAATCGCAGCTTTCGGTTGATTTGCAGCCGCAATCGATGACGTAATGTCCGGCGGACTTGAGGTATGCCCCGACGTGCTCCTTTGCCTGGAAACCGCGATGGTCACTGGCGAGAGCCACATTCATAGGTTGACCTCCTGCAATCGGGCCTGGAGCCCTTTCTCGATAACTCGTGCGCAGTGCTCATAGTCCTCTTCCGATCCACCGATCGGATCGACGACGTCCTCCCCCTCGAGCAGCAACTCGACCGAGCCCTCGGACAACGGGGCCATGTCGAGGATCGAGCGACGGTGTGATTCCGTCATGGCGAATACGTGATCCGCCTGTTGCACCATGTCGGGCGTCAATGCTCGTGACAGATGCTCCGACACGTCTATCCCGCGCCGCATCATTACCGCCAGCGCATGAGCGGAAACCGCTCCGTAACCGCCGGCCGTCCCGGCTGACCAAACCTCGATCCCACGGCCAGGCAGGTCCTCGGTCTTGCATCCCAGCCGCTTGGCAAGGATGTTCCTCGCCAGAGCTGCCGCCATCGGGGTCCGGCATGTGTTACCCGTGCACACGAACAGTAACTGCAGCACCGCCATGCGGTCCACGATGTCAGAATCGTACACCCCTTCCCGGATGGTTTTATACGACGTGCCGATCAGCCGCACAATGGTCGAAGGCTTGGCGTATTTCGTGCGGCCGGTATCGACCAGCAGGTCGATCCGCCCGTCAAGCATTTGCAGGACCTCGTCAGCAGTTGAGGGCGGCGGCATCCCGGCCGGGTTCGCGCTGGCGGCGACAACCGGAGCGTCCACGCCGCGAAGCGTGGCGCCGGCGATCGGGTCATCCGGGCACCGCAACCCGATCGTGTTCTTGTGGAATAGACCAGTCGCGGTGCCGGCGTCGATGTTTCCCAGGATGGCCGGTGTTTCCGACTCGTCCATGTCGAAGATGAGTGTCAAGGGTCCGGGCCAGGCCTTGCGGATGAATCGACGGGCCAGCCCCGTGAGCCCGGGAACATACAGCGATGCGTCGTCGCGCGAGCCCAGGTGAAAGGTGAAAGCCTGTTCCGGTTTCCGGGATTTGAGGCGACGGAGCCGCTCCATTGCATCGGGGAGGTCGGCGCGCGCCGCCACCCCGTACACCGTTTCGGTTGGGAATACGACAAGTCCGCCGCGCGTGAGGATGTCCGCCGCACGACGCGCCGCGTCCGCTCCGCCGACATTCGGGTCGACCCTGATGACCTCCGTGCTTGCCTTGCCCATTCCTCGGTCACCGTAAGGTGAAATCCTCGGGTGTCAAGACTGAACCCGGTGCACCGGACATGCTTGAAGCCCCCCCGCCGAGGTCCCCTGCGCCACGGGTGTTCCTTCAATCCTGAATTATCTGGTGAATCGCACGCCCGACTTCGCCCCACAACGCCAAACGAGGATGAGCGGAGTCGCTTCAGATCCCGGTGCGAGGATCGTCCGGTTGTCCAGCGGTAGGAGTGATCCCGGGCGGGCGCCGAGACCCGATGATGTCGAGGACGATCGAGGCAACGATAATCGCCATCAGCGGCTCGGTGGGTGCACGGAAGCGAACTTGTGTCTGAGTGATGCAGTAAACAATCGAGAAACTGAGGACGATGGCTAGGAGCCACCAGAGGTCACGATCCAGCTTCCGGCGGATCCCCAGATACAAGACGATCACGAGCACTTCGCCAAGGAGGAACGCCGCCACCGCGCTGCGCAACACGCCGCTGGGCCAACCACTTCGGCCTGGCCGGACATGGCTGAAGATGGTGCCGGCCCAGTAGTCCACCGCTCGGATCGCGATCAGGCGCGCGAACCGCCAGGGATCTTGCGCGATGGCATCGATGGCCTTTCGCCCTGTTTCCTTGATGTAGGCTTGCTCCCCGATGGCCGCGATCCGATCTTGCGCTTCGGCGCTCTGGAGTGGAAACTGATTGGGGAAGACTGCGGAGGGGTCCTCGTCGGCTTCCGGGCACGAGCCGATCCAGAGCTCATGTAGTAAACCGGCGCGGATGTACATCAGCTCGCCGAAATGCACATAGTTGCGGATCGTCCAGGGGGTGATCGCTATCAGCCAACCGAGGATCGATAGCCCGACCGGCGCAAGCAGCGCGCTGAACCGCCACTCGCGCGATCTTGTCAGTGGCCAGAGCACGAGAAACGGGTACGCGATCGTCAAGGCGGGATTCAAAAGTGCCAACGCGCCAAGATAGAAGCCGAAAGCCGGCCAGACGAGTCGACCGCTGGGTGTATCCGACAATCGCATCGACATCCAAGCCGCCAGCGTAACGCCCAGGCAGAACAGGCTCGTATCCCACGCGTGTACAGTGAAGCCGAACAGCGTGGGATTGAACATCGCGATCAGCGCTGCCACCCACGCCACACGAGGCCCGCCGATTCTTCTTGCTATAAGGAACACCAGAACAACGGCTATTGACGTGGCTAAGGCGTTTATGACCTGCAAGGCAAGCGTCGCCGCGAAAGTCTCTGTCCCAAACACCGCGAAAACGCCAGCGACCAAGACGCCATAGGCAGGAGGGAGCAGGGCGGATGGAGCGGTCGTCGGAACATCGACAATCAGCGGGCTGACCTGAGTCCCCTGCTCGAGCAAACGCTGACCCTGAATCAGGTACTCGCTGTAGTGAATGGGGATCGGCTGCCCAAGGCCCAATGTCACACCGCAGTAGCCCAGCCGCAGCAGCATGGCGGCCGTGAACAGTAGACCCAAGGAGACCCGTGTCGAAAGTACGCCCATGACGCCGTGTTTAGCCTGTCCCTTTGCGCATCGCAAGCCTTTCTGCCGGTGGCGCACAACCTGACCTCAGGATGCCGCCATATCCGAGGAAGCATTGGCTAGGCGGCGGGCCTTGGCTCGGCGCCCGGCATGAATGGCCAGCAGGAGAAGGAAGATGGCCCCCAGGCCGATCAGCGAGCCGAATCGATCGCTGACTGCTTCAGGCACCGCGAGCTGCACGCCGGGAACGTGGATTTCACTACCGTCGGCGAATCGGACGAGGACCGTCTCGACCCCCTGGCGAGTCCCCGCCTGATGAATCCTCATTCGGAATGTCCCCGACCGACCTTGCGGGATACCCGTGGAACCCTCATTGACTCGAGCCGTGCAAACGCCCGGACTGTCCTTGACGTGAACATTGACCAGGGACGTGCTTTCGGTAGACCAGCCGTCCGGCGCGAAGAACAGCGTAGCATGATAGTGCGGAAACTCGACGTAGACGATGGGGGAGGTGTGGCCGTTCGCTATGGTCCAGGTGTAATTGTCACCGGAGTTGTCGGGACCACCTTCGATCGAAACGTCAGGCGCATCCGGGGATGCCGGTGGCTCAGCGAGTGAAACCTCGGGGCTCGCAGCAAACAATACGGCCGACGCGCCGGCAGCGAGACCGACCAGGGCGAGGTAAACGCCACTGCGTCTCGCGTACGTCGGAGTTGCGTGTTGATCGTCGGTCATCATCAACCAAGCATTACGGTTCGCAAGTAACGCAACTGTGCACGATTACCTGAGCCTAGGATTCTCGCCCCCAAGCTTGTCTTGTGGGTGCTAACCACTGTACGATAACAGAACTTGTTCCAATGTCATAAGGGGCGGTCTACCCCTGCCGCGGCGGGTTTGACCGTGCCGCCCGTCGCCTTACGGCGCTGCGTTTCCTATACTCAGGATCAGCTGTATCAGGCAGCCGAGCACTACGAGCCCGGCGGCTGACGCCCGGTAGACCCAGACCGGTTGCCGGCTCCACCAGTCGAGGACCGTGTCGGAGACCTTACCGCGGACAAACAGCAGCGCCTTGAGGACGGCGATGACGCCCAGGACGGCCAGCAACAGTCCCCAAAGCCCTCCGAGCCACCGACCGGCGGCGATCAGGACGCCGGCGGTTACGAACAGAACGACGAGCAACAGCGAGCGGGCGCCTTTACGATACCGTTTCTCGAACCGCCTTTTGATCCCCGCCGGCCTGAAGAACCACCAGATACCGAGGGCTATCCACGCCCACCCGACGATCAGCAGCATGAGCTTCATGACAGGGTCTCCACGTCGCCAACAAGTGCGCCCAAGTTGCGGCAGCGCCACCGGACAGGGTGGATTCTTGTTTCGTGGCTCGCCGTGTCAAGGGGCTATTCGCCCTGAGCGGATAAGAGAGCGCGAAGCGCGCAATGCGCCGTGTGCCGTTGGTGGTTCGCCTGCTCCTGTCTGACTTAGCCAGGCTCCTTCCTCAGCGGTTTGTCAGGGAGAGGGGCCGGTGAAGACCGCCTGGAACGAGGCGAAGTCCTCGAGGTCCACGTCTGCGTCGTTGTCGAAGTCTCCCCGCTCGCAGCTTGTGTCAACGGGAACACCCGGTCCGTCGAGGCAGCCCACCATAAGGAAGAGGTCGGCGAGGTCCACGTCCCCATCGTCATCGAGATCGCCCTGTCCCTCACACTCGTCGGGGATGCCGTTGGCGTTCTCGTCCTCGCTTCCGCCGCCGGGCAGGCCGGTCTCGGTGAACAGCCAGCTTTCTTCCTGTGGAATCGTCTCTCGCATGACCTCGTAGAGCGTCTGATCGTCGTGGCCGAGGTATAAGCCGGTGAACAGATCGTAGCCGTAGCCGCTGTAGGAAGCCAATGCGAAGTTCCATCCGACCGAAGCGTCGTCCGAGAGGACGATCTCGAACTCATTTTGACGGCCGTCATCTTCGTCTTCGTAGGTTTCGGTGTACCAGTAGAAGATAATCCGGCCGTCCTCGGCGCTGTATCCGAATACGCCATTGAACTCGGAGTCGAGATCGTCGAAGGCGGCCATAATGTACGTGTGGTGTGGGCTGCCCGGCGTACCGCCGTCGTAGGCAATTAGATTGGCCACGGGTCCGTAGCTGTACCCGTAGGGAGTGTCGCCCTCGCGCAGGAGCTCGACGTACCCGTCGGAGGTTTGCTGAAACGCTACATAAGTCTCACTTCCAAACGTTACCGGGAATGGAAGGTCCACCGGGCCGCTGTTACAGGTGTCACAAGCATCGGACCAGTTAAGGGACGGAGGTGGCACGAAGCGGAACGGGATCTGGCTCAAACCGGGGTCGATAGGAGGTGCGACGTCCATGTCGTCCGGAAGCCCGTTGCCGTTGCAGTCCGGCTCGCACTCATCGGGGATGCCGTCGTAGTCGATATCCTCGCTGTACGCGGGTGTTGGTCCAACGAACACCCAGCTTTCCTGCTCCGGGATTTCGCCGGAGACGAGTTCGTAGAGTTCTGTGGCGTCGTACCCGAGGTAGAGACCGCTGAAGAGATCGTACCCGTATGCCATCACGGCTTCGGACCCGAAGTTCCACTGAAGCGTGTCGGATTCCACAACGATCTGGTAGATGTTTACGCCCGCATAGGTGCCGTCAGCGTCCTCGTAGGTTTGGGTCTCCCAATAGAACGTAACCCGGCCTGGCTCGGTCCGGTAGCCGTATCCGCCGAAGTAGCGCTGAGAGTGTTCGTCGAACGCGCCCATCAGGTACGTGTGGCTCGGTGTGCTGTAGCCGGTCAGGTCGCGCACTGACCCGTAGCCGGGGCCGTGGACGGTCTCGCCGGCGCGGAACAGCTCCACATAGCCGTTCGAACTCATCGCGAACTGAGTCAGCGTCTCGCCTCCCAGGTTCAGGGAGAAAGGCAGCGGCGCCGCGGGTGTCACGCAGTTGCTGCAGCAGACGTCGCAATCATTGACGAAATCCCACTCGGCCGGCGTCGTGACGTCGAACTCGAAGGGAACCTGGTCAAAGCCTGAGCCAGGTCGCACATCGAGATCGTCGGGGATACCGTTCTCGTTGCAGTCCGGATCACATTCATCAGGCACATGATTGTCATTCACATCCGTCGATGTGCCGTTTCTCACATCCAGAAAGTCAGGCACGCTGTTTTCGTTGCAGTCGGGGGGCACCGACCCCGCCGCGAACCCTACGGCGTTGACCAGGGCCTGGAGGGAGTTTCGGTTTATGGTGGGTGTGTCGTACGTCAGGTCGTGGTTCACGTGGATTGACGTGCCGCCGGTGTCGGTCCGGTAGGTTACGAACGGCGTCCCCGTCGTGCTCTCCAGGGCGACCGTCGCGTTCTCATGCGGGACCACGTAGCTGAACCCGGCCTGATCACCCCATTGATCCGGCAGCCAGGCGGCAAGCGGATGGGACGGATCGGGCACGATCCAGCGACCGGAGTAGCCGCAGCCCCCGTCCGGCGCTGTCACGGGCATCAAGGCGCTGACGCCGGGACTCATCCACGCATGGTAGACGTCGTAGGCGGCCCACTC